>NZ_BJEB01000005.1 GCF_005405445.1 Paucilactobacillus nenjiangensis | reverse complement strand
ATCTAACAAAATTAGCGGGAATTTTAACCAAAGCAACCGCTAATTTTTCACATAAACAATTATCAAATATAAAAAAACAAAAAACCGACCAAAAATTCTATTAATTATAGAATTTTTGGTCGATTTTTCTATAGCTGGTTAGTTTTTTCCCAGCCACTTTTTTAGGAGTAGGATGTAACTGGTTATGCCAGCTACGTTTTTCATTACTTTGGGAGGAGTATATGAAAAAGAGGTTTATACATTTGGTATGTGGTAACTATAACTGATGTTTGTGAAAAATGCATGAACAAAGTCTTATAAAACTTTGAATCAAACATTACAGTTGTTTAAGAAACGTCACGTTATTTCAGGCCGGGACGATTGTCTTTGATTTTCACAACAACGCGAAATTGCCGTTCTGGATGTGTTTCAGTGTTGACCAGTTGAATTTGTGCCTCAAAAATATCACCGTGTCCGTAATACAAGAAAGTACTCATTTGTGAATTCCGGTCCTTAGGGACATAGCCTAATTTTTTATCGTGGTACATGACTTTAATGGCTTCCGGATCATATGGATTATCCGGCTCACCCACTAAATCCACACGAGTTCCAAGATGCAGTTCATTAATCACTTCAAGACCATCATAGTAAGTAAATCCGGCAATGTGAAAGTCTATTAAATGACGACTGGGCTCCCATTTTGCATCCCACATTTCTTCATCAAGTAATTGATGAGTTTCATTTGAATCCATTAAAATCACGCTCCTAATTATTTTTAGCGGTCTGAATAGTACTTAGTATATTCATCATCATCGTTATCTTCAGCGTCTGTATGATTCCAATTATCATAATCAGTTCCATCAATCGACTTCCCTGCAAGATCAAAATCCTTATCATCTTCATCTCCAGGATAATCTTCATGTTCAATTTCACGTCGTTGAATTTCGATATCGTCTTCCAAAGCATCGAATTCGTTCGGATCTTGTAACAATTCAGGATCAATTTCATCATGTTTCATTAAGGCATTGAAGACCATCACGGCCTGATCATAAGTCCAATCACTTGTATTTAATCCTTGTTGATCTAAATCCGCCATGGCCTCATCTAAAAATTCATCAGTTTCTTCATCATTCAAATTATGATAATCCGTAGTGAGAAAAATCGCCGGCAATACAATTCCCACTGGCCCAGAAATCGGTGTAGCTGCTGGAGGCGTCAGTGGTGTGATGTTTGGTTTTGGTTCATTGTTAGCTGAATCCCCAGAAAATTTATTTTCTCCATGAAAAATTTGTTTCCATGAGCGATAGTTCTCTTGCCCACGAAATCTTTTATCACGATAGGCCTGAACAAAAAATGCCACTCCACAAATAAATACGATGATTTTTAAAATAGTATTCACAACTATCACCTCAGCGTAATTGTACCGCTTACATCAACATAAAGATAGAAAAAAAGAAGATGATTACTCATCCTCTTTCTAATACCTTCTTACCAGCAGTTAAAATACTCCCGTACAAGCCTGCAGCTAATTTGCCAGCAGCTTGCGTAAGAATTGGTCCTATTATTGGTATCAGTACATCGATATCAATAGTCCAAGTGACCATTGTTCCACGTGAAACTTTCTCGAATTTCATTTCAGTAAAGTCTTGTTTCACTGGTAGAAATGATTTCAACACCCGGTACTGAATTATTTCATTAGGCACAAACTCAGTAATTTCTTCTTGATACCATCCAGCTAACATAAAAATATTGCGCACTGCCCCTACTGTATAGTTGTTGCTATCACGCCATTTTGAGCTGAACACCCATGGTGCTCTGGAAAAGTTATTGGAGTGAGCCATCCAATCAAAAGTACTTTCCACCGAGGCACCAATCACCTGTTTAATTACAATTCGTTTTGTCATTATTATTCACCAAACTGCTTTTCCCAATCAATCGCGCCATCTGAAATAGCATATGCTTCCAATAAATCCGACATCGGAATTTGATTTAACTCCGTCAAAAAAGCCTGATCTGCATTCTGCAATGCTTCAAAAATTTTATCTTCGCCTTCTTTGACATGCTCGACGTTGTCAAAAAGGCGATTACCAATGTGGTTAAACTTAATTTCAGCGTGATTATCTTGAACCGCGCGATAAACATCCCCGAATGAAATTTGATTAATGGGGCGATTCAAAACAAATCCACCTTCTTTTGAGGCCACTGAATTAATCACATCTGCGACCACTAACTTACGCAAAATCTTCTTTAAGTAAGAATCTGAGACTTGTAACGTCTTAGCTAATAAAGAACTTTTTAACGGTTTGTGGCCTTTTTGCAGGGCCAAAATGACCACCACGTAGACTCCTTGTTCCGTACTTTGATTTAATTTCACAGTATTGACCTCTAATATTTGAAAAGCTGTATCGCCAAATCAGAAACGACCTCATTGACATCAACAGGTTTCATATTTTTTGCAAACAACCCAAAGAATTTCAACAGCGGAACCATTTTGGTCATAGAGTCCTGTCGTCCATTTCCATAAACTAACGTTGGTTCCACATAGGCTAAAGGTATCGAGCTAGTTTTTAACAATTGAATTGCTTCTGCTTTGATATTAACAAATGATTTAGCTCCTAACACTCCACCAATCATTCCCATTGCTTTAACCTGTTTTTCTTCGGCTAACCGTTTCATTAACTCAACGGGTTGCATATTGATGGCCCGTAATTGAGTCGCGTCCTTTTCTGGCCGACCGATGAAATCAACAATATAGTCAATTTGATCGGGCAAACTATTTTTGACAGCGTCATAGTCATTCAAGTCGACAGCAATGTTTTCAATTTGTGGCTTACTTAAACTATTTTTACCTGATCTTGACAATACTAAAACGTCAATTTATGGATTCATGCCAACAATTTTTTCCGTGAAGTTTCTGCCCAAGTATCCATTGCCACCTAATAGTACGATATTCATAATTATAATCTCCATTCATCCACTTTTTATTATCTATGGATATTTTATTGTAGATGAATAATAAAGTCAATTAATTTGTCTTCTTTATGATTGAACCCGTTGATCTCATCTTAGACACTTTACTATCAACTTCTGATTGAAGTCGAGCGCTAACCCAATTATGCTTGTTGTGAAATAAATAACAAAGGAGTAACTAATTATGAATGAAAAAGTTGCAATCGTCACTGGTTCAACCATGGGTATTGGCTTAAGTATTGCTAAACAGTTGTCAGAAGATGGTTTCAAGGTGGCGGTAACTGGACTAACGCAAGAAAGTGCCAATGAAATTGCCCAAACGATTCCTAATTCCAAAGGCTACGAATTACATGTCGAAAACAAACAACAAGTTTTTGACGTTGTGCATCAAGTAGTTACGGACCTTGGTCGACTAGATATCATTGTGAATAACGCTGGTATCACCAAAGAAGTCACAGTGGCCGACATGAGTGAAGCCGACTTTGATCAATTGTGGAACGTCAATGTTAAGGGCGTTTTATTTGGAATGCAAGCCGCTGCTGAGCAATTTAAGCAACAACAATCTAAGGGAAAAATTATCAATGCCGCCTCGATTGGGGCCTATTCTGTCGCCGAAAAGCATGCTGGCTATTCGGCTACCAAATTTGCGGTTCGTTCATTGACTCAAGGCGCTGCAAAAGAATTTGGTGCGGATAATATTACAGTTAATGCATATTGTCCTGGATACGTGATGACCCCGATGATGGAGAATATTCTCAATCAGTATGCCCAACAAAACGGCACCACTGTCGAAGAAGAAATTGCCCGCGGTTCACAACGAATTGCTCTGCAACGCCCCGCCACACCACAAGATATTTCTAACCTAGTCTCATTTTTAGCTAGTGATAAAGCAGATTACATTACTGGCCAAGCCTACATTGTTGACGGTGGTGTGATTTATAAATAACTACAGATTTTCTTTAACTCTTTGATTTGGTGACACATGTCGTGAGACTAGTAATAGTCTCGCGATTTTTTGTGGGGTTAAACTGGGTTCTTTTTGAATCCAATACTGCAAAATGTCCAGCAAGCCACTTAAAATCAATTCATGTAGGATGTCTCCAGAAATATTCAAGTCATCATTGGTCGTGATAATTGTTGGTGTAATATAGTCAGATAACCGTTGTCGCATCAATGAAATAAATTTCGCATCCCCATTTGAACTCATTAACCGTTGATACGTATTGAAGTTGGCTTCAATCAATTGGGCAAATTCTAAATAGAATTGTTCTTCTTGAGTTTGATTGTAAGTCTGAATCCAATCAACCGGCACGCTTTTAAAACACTCAATTAAATCGTCAATTAGAGTGTTTTCAATGAAATCTATTAACGCTGGTACATCTTGAAAGTGTAAGTAAAATGTCGTTCGGTTAATTTTTGCCATTCTCACAATCTCAGTAACTTTAATTGAATTAATGGGTTTGGTCTTCATCAATACAAGCGTTGTCTCAATGATTTTGTTTTGCGTATCTATATACATTTGTCGTTTTTGCATGATTTACCTCCCTCGAAATCCTTATTACTTCAACTTTTCCTGTGCTTCTAAAATCAACATTTTTTCTTCTAAATACTTGATACTTGCATCAATTGCTTCTTGTTTAGCTTACAATTGGGTTATTTTGTCCGCCATCAGCGTTAGCCGGGTTGGAATGGTCTCAACCCCTTGATCACGAATTTTGGTATATTCCAAAATTTCGTCTAACGAAAACCCACCGTTTTTTAAACGCCGCACTAAGGCTACATGCTCCAAGTCTGCTTGATCATAAAGCCGTAAATTACGAACCCCACGTTGAAGTGACCCCCCGAGATTGGACAACAATCTCGGGGGGTCACTTCAAGCTTTAGTTTGTATTCAGTTAAATCATTAATGCGCGATTAACTTGATCAGATGTGTAATCGTGCCACTTTCCATAATTATCATAATTCCTAAACCAATATAAATAATGGCCATAATCCAGTCACCAAACTTGTCTAGAAAAGTTTTTACAAAACTGACTTGTGATGATTTATCACCAATCCACACTAGTAAGTAGATACATATGGTGAATACAATTAGCGTGACAATTATTTGGCTCATAGTCAGTGAAACAAAGTATGGTACGAATAATCCAATATTGTCAGCACCACAAGAAGCCACAGTAATGAGTGCGACAGTTGAAATTAAATTCTTATCTTGACGATCTTCAATTTTTTGACTAACTTCACTCGCTTCATCTTCGTCACCAAAAATGTATTTCAACCCAAACATAATGGGAATAATACCTAAGAATCCCAGAATCCATTTAGCTGGGACGTAGTGCAAAACAAATGCAAAAAACACGCTAATTGCGATTAAAGTGTATGATCCTAAAAATTGGCCAATATATATTTGCCGGCGGTGCTTCGCTGAACGATATTTCGAAAACAATAGCATCAGGATTACGACCAAATCAATGGCTGTTGAGGCATAGATAATAATATCCGTGAGAATTAATTGAATCACTGCGTAACCTCGTCGGAAACGGTAATTTTACCCGTATCCTCAGCTAGGCACCACGCACGTTCAAGTAAGATTAACGTACAATCATCAACAATTTGATATTTAATGAAATTTCCATCACGATTTGGCTTAATAATATTTTGGCTAACTAACGTTTGTAATTGGTTTGATACTGCTTGAACTTTCATATGCAACAAAGTCGCAATATCCCCCACTGATAAGTTTGGTTCTCTGACCAACGCGTGCAAAATTTTTAATCTCGTATCATTCGATAGCACTTTAAACAGTGATACCACGGATAAGGCTTGATTTTCATTGATTAAATCACGTTCGGCCAAGCTTGGCTTCTCTGGACAACAATCTTCGTATGTCATTTTTAAAATTTCCTTTCGTCTTTATCTATTACACTATAACATGTAATAGTTTGACAGTCGACTACTTTTGGAAAATCGTAATGCAAATAATTACCCAGGAAATTTATGTGTGGTTGTTTGATACGCGCTTAACTAATTAATTCCTTCGATTAACTAAAAATACCGTCTATTCAAAAATAGAATAAACGGTATTTTTTCGTTAATGCTTTAGAATTGAACAATTAGTTTCGCACTCTTTTATTCAAATACAAACTGATTATGATACAGTTCAGAATAAAATCCACCGGCAGCGACAAGTTCATGATGATTACCCTCTTCAATCACTTGGCCATCTTTTAGGACAACAATCTTATCTGCATTTAAAATTGTTTTAAGTCGATGAGCAATCACAAAGGAAGTTCTTCCTTCAATGGCTGCATCCATTGCCCATTGGATTTGTTGTTCCGTCACAGTATCGACATTTGATGTTGCTTCATCCAAAATTACAATTTCAGGATCACTTAGAATCGTTCGAGCAATCGAAACTTGTTGTTTTTGACCCACGGAAAAAGCAGACTCGCTATCATCAATTTGAGTTTGGTATTGGTCTGGCAATGACATGATGAAATCATGAATATGTGTCATTTTAGCAACTTCCATCATTTCTTCATCAGTGGCATCAGGTTTACCGAACTTAATATTGTCAGCAATCGTACCAGTAAATAGAACAGATTCTTGTAATACGATTCCGACCTTAGATCTTAAGCTATCAAGATCAAACTCGCGAATATCAGTTCCGTCGTACTTAATAACGCCACTACCAACATCATAGAAACGATTCATAAGATTCATGACTGTCGTTTTACCAGAACCGGTTGGCCCGACTAAGGCCACCATTTGGCCTTTTTCAACATCAATATTGACATCTTTTAAAATTGGTTTGCCAGGATCATAGCCAAAGTCAACATGTTCAATCTGAATACCGGTCGACATTTCTCCAAATTGCTTCCCATTAACGGGACGAACTTCTTCTTTTTCATCAAAGAGAACATTCAATCGAGTTGCTCCGGTCACCGCCAATTGTAATTGGCCGAATGATGAAGAAATTTGCATGATTGGATTGTAATATTGTTGCGCATATTGGATAAAGGTTACCACAAGACCAAGTGCAGCAGCCGTTGATAACGAACTATCCTGTAAGGCAATTTTGGTACCCATAAAAATCACTAATGCGGTCGTTAATAATGAAAAGCCATTCATTAATGGGAAAATCATCCCCGACCAAGTTTGTGCTGCGAAAGTTGATTTTTGAACTTTTTCATTTTGCTTTACAAAGCCATCAATCGCTTCTTGTTGTTGGCCTTCAACAATAATCGCTTTTTGACCCGAAATTTTCTCATCCATATAAGCATTCAATTCACCAACTTCTTGTTGTTGGCGATCAGTATACTTCTTGGCTTGAATGATAATAATCACGGCAGCTAAAACAGCTACTGGGGTCGTCGAGACAGTCACCCAGGCCATACTTACATTCTCATGGAAAATCATGAAGACAATCCCGATGAATAAAGCAAAATTAGACGCCACGTTCACGGCTGCTTGATTCAAAGTATTTTGAATGTTATCTAAGTCAGAGGTGAAACGAGCTAAGATATCTCCATCGGCATGAGAATCAAAATACGCAATCGTTAAACGTTCGATTTTAGCGAAGAGGCCCTTACGCATCCGATTTGTGGAATGTGCGATAATCCGCGTGAACAAGATGGTGTAAAGTAACTGTGCTACCCCAGTCATTACATAAAACGCGAGTAGTTTCCACATCGCCCCAAAGAAATCATTTTTATTGGGCGCGACAGATACGGCTGCTTGATGCAAACTATGAATCGACGTCCCAGACGGAAGGCTTGAAATAATGCTTTGAGCCACATTACCATCTGTTAAAGATTTCCAATTTGTTGGCATGGCTGCCATTTGTTGAAGGCTGTGAATGCTAGTTCCTTGAGGTAAGCTTGATAACACAGCTTGTGGAACATTGGCATCAGTCAATGACTTCCAACTAATGGTGTGCCCAGCGGAGGCGGACATTTGTTGGGCTATTTGCTGTAAAGTATCCTGAGATGTTGCTGCCCCGGCAGCAATTTTTTTCAAAGCTTTAATCGCCTCACCAGAGTGTTGGTGACTAAAAAAGTCAGTCACGTAAGTACTTAAATTAGTAATCGCATCCCCTAAAATTACAGGAGATTTAACTTGTAAATAAGTTGCCACAATAATAAAGATTGCAATTAAGAAGAACGAGAATTTATATTTTTTTAAATACAAGTAAAAGAACTTAATTGCTCGTAATGTATCATTCATATTTTCTAGTCCTCCTGTGCTTTTTGAGTATCGTAAATTTGTTGGTAAACGTCAGAGCTCTCCAAAAGTTCATGATGAGTCCCTTGAGCAACTAATTTACCTTCATCCAGAACTAAAATCTTGTCAGCATGTACGACAGATGAAATCTTCTGCGCAATAATCACTGTGGTAGTGTCTTTTAATTCTTGGTTGAATGCATCTTGAACCAACTTTTCTGAACGTGCATCAAGTGCGGAAGTTGAATCATCTAAAATCAAAATATTAGGATTCTTGATGACTCCTCGAGTAATCGATAAACGTTGCTTTTGACCACCAGAAAAATTATTTCCACGCTCTTCCACTTCTGCATTATAGCGATTTGGGAGACGGTCAATAAATTCGGCTGCCTGGGCAATTTTAGCAGCTCGATTTAAATCGTCTTCGCTTGCATTTGACTTGCCTTGCTTTAAATTATCAGCAATAGTCCCTGAAAAGAGAATCGCTTTTTGTAAGACAATTGAAATTGATTTTTTTAAAGTATTTTGGGACACGTGTTTAATATCTTTACCACCGACACTAACTGTTCCTTCATTTGGATCAAATAGTCGCGGAATTAATTGTGCAAGCGTCGATTTACCAGAACCGGTGGCCCCGACAATCCCGACCATTTCGCCGTTCTTAACTTCAAAACTAATATTTTTAAGTGTCATATCTTCATCATTAGGATATGCAAATGACACGTTATCAAATTTAATTGAACCATCTAAGTCTTCATCTGGCACATCGTCATAAGTCATCGAAGGTTCCGTTGCCAATACTTCTTGAATCCGGTGTGCAGACACAAACCCACGAGAAGCAAACATTGACATCATCCCACCCATGGTAATCGCAAACATAATTTGCATCATATATTGGATAAAGGACATGATTCCGCCTAATTGATCTGTAGCAACTGACACTGAATCCGTGATGTAAGTCGAAATAAATAAAATTGCGCCAAACACAGCTAATTGAGAAATAATTGTAAATGCCGGAACCATGGTAGAAAAAATATATCCAACCGCCAAGTTATGGCCGAATAGTTCGTCAGACTCTTTATCGAACTTACTAATTTGATTTTTTTCTTGCACGAAAGATTTAACCACGCGTGAGCCACGCAAATTATCTTTGGCAATCCCATTAATCTTATCCATTAAGGTTTGGAATGCCATGAAATGTGGACCCATGGCTTTCATTGAAAATGCGGTCACCACGACAATTAACACCACCATCACAATAATAATCCACCATAATTGTGGCATAGTTAAAATTGACAGAACAAAGGCACCAATAAACAAAATTGGGACCCGTATTAATACCTGAAAGACCATCATCAATAACATTTGAACTTGATTCAAGTCATTGGTCATTCGCACTACTAAATTAGATGCGCTAAACTTTTCGACATCTTCATATGAAAAAGTCTGAATTTTTCGAAATGTATTTTCTCGAATATCGGCCGAGACAGATTGTGCAATTTTAGCTGCCGCAATTGTATTGAGCACGGAACCAATTAGTCCCATCACCGCAATTGCTAACAGTCCAAAACCATACGAACTGATTTGATCGACCTTACCATTCGTTGAAAGGCTGGTATCAACCATGACCTTCATAATGCTTTTTAAATATTGTGGTTGCCAGAGCATCGCGGCTACTTGAATAATCATCGTGACCAACGCTGCACAGACGAGTAATTTATACTTACCAATCGCCTTAAAAACCATTTAATTTTCCTCCTGAAACATAAAATCATACGCACACAAACGGTGTCCAAGTGATAAATTCCAAACTCACTTAAGACTAATCTGAGCTGTTTCTCCCAATATTTACCGTCGCATCGCATTTTTCGCAAGTCTTATTACACCATAATAACTGGCACAAGTAAACCTAAACTAGTTAAGTGGTTAATTACCATTACTAAATGGCAAAAATACGCACCCTAATTAACAAATAATCCCCAATTTGACTTAAAAAGTGCTTTTTCTTGACCTACCGCCTGAATCTGGTTTATCACTGACTTGTAAACATTTAGAAGAGAAGTATTGAACATGAAAAAAGTATTAATTTTATGTGGTAATGGCCGTATTGCTCAATTTGCAACACAAAGCTTATTAGACGACAGTAGTGCTGATGTTACATTATTAGTCAGAGATGCCAACAAAGTGCCTGAAAAGCTCCACAATCAAGTCAAAATTGTCGTCGGTGATGTTTCTGATTTACAATTTTTGACCGAAGCCATGGATGGGATCGATTTGGTATATGCTAATTTAGCCAGTAACAGTATCGTTCCATTAGCCGAGAATGTTGTCAAAGCCATCAAAGCTACCAAAGTTCAACAACTGATTTGGGTTTCCACACTGGGAATTTACGACGAAGTCCCTGGAAAATTTGGTGAATTTAACAATACGACGTTAGGTGGCGGTGTCAAAAATAGTTATCTGACGACGTATGCAGATGCCGCTAAATTAATTCAAACTTCTGATGTGAACTACACCATTATCAGGCCTGCTTGGTTGTCCGATAATACTGACGTCGATTATGAAACCACAGAAGCTGATGAAACCTTTAAGGGTACTGTTGTTTCACGTAAAAGCGTTGGTACGTTCATCGCTAAAATCATAGCCAATCCTGAGCCATATCGTGGCCGTTCAATTGGGGTTAACAAACCAAATACCGACGGCGACTCTCCAATGAAATACTAATCTTAATTTTTGTAACTAAAAAGGTTGGAATCAAATTCGCATTTGATTCCAACCTTTTTGAGTATTTTTAAACATCTTCCAATGCATCAATATCTAACAGTCGTACTTGTTTATGATTTTTTTTAATTAATTTCTTTTGTTCTAATAATTTTAATTTACGTGACAAGGTCTCTGGTGTCGTACCTAAAAACGTTGCCAAATCTTTCATTTTCATTGGAATGACGACATTCTCATCATCTGCCACCTTATTTAGGTTTAACAGGTAATTAGCTAAGCGTTCTTCGACCTTCTCCATTGTTAAAAATTGTGATTGCTGCTCAATTTGTTTCATTTTATCTGCATTAATTGACAATAGTTTAAGTGCCAACTCTGGATAGCTTTCGAGCAAATCATGAAAATCAGAATGTTTCAAAATACAAACTTCCGTTTTCTCCAGTGCCTCACCGTATACATTTTCATTGTGAGCACCAAGTAGTGCACTTTCACCTTCATAATCACCTGGTTCAGCAATTCGCATCAATTGTTCATGCCCATTGGCAGACAACTGATAAATCTTCAGATCTCCTCTAGCAACAATCACTAATTGAGCTTCTTCGTTTGGATCAATCACGACTTCCCCTTTTGACAAAGTACGATGACTAACCAGGTCGTTGATGCGCTTTTGGTCTTCTACATCTAACACATCAAACAATGGTACAAGGGTGACACATAAATGATCTTCTTTTAACATACCACGACCCCATTTCCTATTCGTTAACTTTTTGACTGATAATATTAGAAATCATTAACGAATATTATCTAAGTTTCAAAATAACACACTCACTTATTTTTTTAAATCATAACTACTTATTAACTCAAATTGTAACGTAACCTGATTTAAAAATACTTGATACCTATCAAGAAAGTAAATTTTATTTTAAAATAATATCTTCTTTAGCATGAATCAATTGAGTAAGGAAATCACAGTATGGGGTGCTGACACCATATTTACGACCTTTACGCGAAATTGCACCATTAATATAGTCAATTTCAGTCAGTCGGTGGTTCTTAATTAAATCTTGATGCATAGATGGAAAGTGTTCCCCTATCGTAGTACGGTCGTAACATTTCTCTACGAATTCAATCGCTTCTTCAACGTCCAACTGAACATTCTCAAAGGCAGCCACGGCGGCAAATTCTTTAACAATACTAGCCACCATATCGTGTGCATCTTTAGTTGCGCCAAAATCAGCCATATTCACATCAAGAAGCGTGCATAAACCATTCATCGTTCCATTAACACATGCTTTTAAATAAATGGTGTTATGAACATTTTCAGTAAAGTGCGCATTCAAACCAGCCTCAGTTAAAACATCTGCAATGGCAATTGCCATATTTTCTTCACCTGGTGCTAAATTTTGTAAATTGACACTCCCTGCTCCAAAAGATTCGGAGTGCCCCGGAGCAACTAAATTAGCTGTCCACATCGTGTTACCAATAAATATGTTTTTACGACTGACGTGTTTTGCAATTATATCTTCATGGCCAATGCCATTCAATAAGCACAACACTTTGGTATTGTCGTTCATAATGGGTTTCACGTCTTGCAACATCTGATCAAGCTGCATGGCTTTAGTGAACACAATTAATAATTCGACAGTCACATTAGACGGTATTTCTTGTGGTGTAATTATCGGTATCGCGGCATTATGCGTTTGATTATCAATAGTCATTTTCAAGCCGTGCTCACGAATTGCATTGATATGATCAACCCAATTATCAATTAAAACAACTTCATTATCTGCTTGATGTAAGGCAAATCCAAAGCGGCTGCCTAAGGCCCCAGCACCGGCGATTGCGATTTTCATAAGGCGATTTCTCCGTTTCAAAAATATTCTTTTTGCCAGAATATCACGAATTAAGACGTAGGTGTTTAACTCTTATAACATCCTAATCGTCTTCTCATCAAATTCTCGTTATTTCGGCTTAATAGACAAATTTTGCCAACAAAAAAGACCAGCATTAGATTTGCCGGCCCTTCCTTAATTACATCAGCACACTGCACCATAAGATACGGATGCTGATGTCTTAAGTTGTATTCCACTAGTCAAAAGACATCACCCCCTTTTTATTGTGTAAAATATAGCACCATTTACTATCAAATTCAAACAAAAGGTTTGGTCTTGTTTCACGTGAAACAAAGTGGCTGTTATCACCCGCGTTTGATTGACTGCAGCTCTGGGAAAGCTGATAATTTAGACATTAAATTATCACTAGGTATTGACTATGGAATCAAAACATTTTACATATGATACTAAAATTCAACAATCAGAAATCGGCAAAGGCGGTGCCTTTGTGATTTTTCCATTTAATATTAAAGCCATGTTTGATAAAGGTCGTGTCAAAGTGAATGCCAAATTTGATGGCGTCAGTTACAGTGGCAGCGTCGTAAACATGGGTCTCAAAGATAATGACGGGAATGTTTGTTATATTCTCGGTATTACCAAGGCCATTCGCAAGGAAATTGGTGACAACGTAAACGTTGAAGTCGACGTTATACCATAAACTAGCGTTTACGGACAATAAACCAATAATAAGCCAAAATTAGGCCTAAAATAACTGCCGCAATCCAAATTGAACGAATCGCAACTACTTTTTGAATTAATGCGGATGCCAACGCCCCAATTACAAAACTAACAACAATTTTTGTATAAGTCACACCCTTACTCATATCATCAGAACTATTTGCAACGATCCCGCGCGTAAAGCCATTGACCATATTACGAATATTCCCGGTCGTGAAGGTACTGTTATATGTCCGACCATCAATGTGGGTAAAGGCGGAAATTTGCATTGCCATCACAAAGGCCAATGGTGGGGTCACAAGTAAATTGGAGGCACTTGTAGGAATAAATCCCACCACAATACAGACAATAATCTCTAAAACCAAAGGAATCACACGCCAATGTAGTTTAGTTGGTTGTAGTTTATAATTCATCACATTCGTCACCGAAATGCCCACCATAAATGAAAGCATCGTCATTAATTTAATGAACACATTACCCCAATGGCCATCAACCAGATCACTCATGATAAAAATGACATTGCCAGTCTGTCCTGCCGCCATCACCCCACCACGTTGAATAAACGTGTAAGCGTCCATAAAGCCACCAACAAAGGTTAATCCCATGGCGATTTCTTGCAGTTCATAATTCTTGATTGTTGGATTTCTTTCCATTATTCATACCCGTCCTTAAAACTGATATAACTAATTTACCACAAAATAAAAGATCCACGCACAATCGAACGTGAACCTTATCATTGTTATCAATTTTGTAAACTTTTAACTACCTTTTGCTCTCAAGGCATATAAAATCGTAACGGTATCAACGAGTTCTTGCAGCATCGCACCGAAAATTACTGGAATCACCCCAACACTAGCAATTAACATTAAAATAGTACAAATCAAAATACCAATCAACACCGCCTGTCGTGCAATTTTCATCGTATACTTAGAAATTTGAATGACTGCCGGTATCTTAGCTAAATCATCATTCAAAATCACTGCATCAGCGGATTCACTTGCTGCCGTCGCACCGCTCTTCCCCATTGCAATCCCAACGTCCGCAATCACTAGAGAAGGCGCATCGTTTACTCCATCACCCACCATCGCAATTGGATGTTGCGTACTTGGAATTTCATTAAGGACTTTAATTTTCTCCGCAGGCAACCTCTCAGCAAAGACTTGAGTAATCCCAACTAAATTAGCAATCTTATCCGCAATGGCTTTGCGATCACCTGAAATCATGACCAAATTTTTAATCCCTAAGTCTTTCAATTCTGACATCGTCTCTTTAGCTTCAGTCCGTACTTCGTCGGCAAAAGTGATACATCCGATATATTTACCATCAATTGCAACATAAATGGCAGTATCTTGAATCTGTTTGACTTGTTCATTATCAACTAATTTAGCGTTTCCCGCTTGAACCAACTGACCATTCACGGTACCCTGAATTCCCTTGCCCGGTATCTCAGTCATATCGGTGACACTAGGTAATTCTTCAGACACGGCATCTACAACTGATTGAGCCAAAATATGATTGGAATGTTGTTCGACCGCCCCCGTTAAAAATAATAGCTCCTTTTCTGATGTTCCTGCAACAGGTAATACATCTTGAATTTGCAGATTTCCTTGAGTAATTGTTCCTGTCTTATCAAACGCCATGGTTTTGATTTTAGCTAATTTTTCCAATGTAGTACCTGATTTAACTATGACACCACTGACGCTCGCTTTACTCATCCCCGCAACCAATGCAATTGGTGCGGCCAAGATTAATGGACAAGGGGATGCGACCACCAGGACTTCGGCGAAACGAACTGGATCACCGGACAAATACCATGCAGTTCCGGCAATGACGTACGCTAGAATGGTAAATGGAATTGCGTATTGATCAGCCATGCGCACGAAATGGGCTGGCTGTGATTCAGCTTGTTTCACTAATTTGATAATTCCCTGATATTGACTATCCTCAGCAATTTTATCTGCTTCAATCGTTAAGGCTGACTCACCATTAACAACCCCAGATAAAATTTCGTCATTTACTTTTTTATCGATTGGTTTTGATTCACCAGTAATTGAAGCCTCGTCGACTAATGACGCTCCTTCAATAATGTGGCCATCAATTGGAACCACTTCCCCTGGTTTAACCAAAATACGATGACCAATCTTGACTTCATTAATTTCAACATCGGTTATTTCTTGCTTTTCATTTAACAAATGCGCTTTACGTGGAGCTTTCTCCAGTAAGGCTTGTAAATCAGAGTTGGCCTTGGTGGCTGCGTAATCTTCTAAGGCATCCCCACCAACCAACATCAACAACACAATCAAAGCCGCCCAATATTCACCAATCGCCATAGTTGCAACGATGGCAGTGATGGCTAATAAATCCACACCAAAGTTACCTGAGCGAATTGTCTTCACCATATCAATAACCATTAGAATAGTGATAATTGATCCCAATATTGTCACCACAATTTGGGCAATCGAAGGCATTTGAAGGATAAACTCCAAAATTAACGCAATCAATCCAACTACCCCAACTGCAACTAGTCTTCGGTACTGAATTAACTTTTTCATAGTCCCCTCCTTGTGAATATATTATTTAATTCAATTGTAATTGGAATACATTTTATGTACAAGAAAGACGATTGCTAGAATGGTAAATATATTTGATATTAATTGGAAATGGAACTATTATAGTGTCAGGAAGTGAAATATTCATTTCCTCAAAGTGCTTCAAAAGCCGATACTTTTCGTCTAACGAGAGTCACCGCAACTTTTGTCCCACCTACTAAAGAGGTGATTCAAATGGCAAAACTCAGTAAGGAAGAACGTAAAGCTTTGATCGAAAAAGCCACCCAAGAACGCGCCAAACATCCACAAACCAAAAAAGTTTCTGGATTCGCTGAATTGGATAAAGAAGCCGCTAAACTAACCGCCGAAAACTAAGACGAGCTAACCGGCTCCGCATAAAAAACACATCTGTTTCGTGCAGATGTGTTTTTTTGATATTAACGTAAAACTGAACGAGCAATCATCGACAACGTATGACGTTTACCACGAATTGCTTGACTCATCGTGTAGATATTTTCGACGGGCGCCACTCCTGAAAAACCAGAATCACCAATATGTTGGATGTCCACTCCACATATTTTATTTCTAATTGCCATGTTTTCAATGACACTTGTTGAACTTCCTTCTTGAGACGTACCGATTGCTGAGCAAACTAACGTATCATGCAGATGTGCCAATTGAACGATGCTTGTTAAATCTGCTTCAGTAAAACCTGGTACCGTGCCAACTGCGGGTACTAGTACCACATCTGCCCCAGCTTCAATAAATTCGGTGATTGATTTTACATCGCCAATTGGTTCATCAACACCAGCTGAGTGCATCTTTCCAACCATAATAATACCCGGGAAATATTGCTTGGCTTCTTTTAACGCTTTTACAATGGCCGCATTGTCCGTTCCAACTCCCGGATTCCCAGTTAATAAAATAAAATCGAGGCCTAAGCTTGCCGCAGCTTGAAATGTTTCGACTGTGGCTTATCGACCTGGAGTTAACTGTTCTTGATTACTCATTAACTTGGTGTCTTTCGATAAAGGCTCAAGATTCGCCCCCACTGGGCGGCCAACCAAATTACGTAATCTATTTACGGCGTCAGAATGAATTTTCGCGGTTTGTAAAGTTTCTTCATTTGGATAAAGTCCTAAAATACGTGGATTGAAGACATCAAAAATATTCAATAATATTAAATCCGCCCCAGCTGACTTAGCCACTTCCGCATCAGTAATATCACCAACCAACGGTTCTTTAATGACAATTGTTTCTGATAAAATGACCCGTCCTTCTGATGCTTTAATACTTTGTTTCAGTTCACTAGCATTGAATCCTAAAATATCACTTGCATTACAACTAATTAATCGTTTAACCGTCATTCGGATTCTCCTTTATTAAGTCAGCAAACAGTACATTCCTTACCGATAATATAGGTTTACTAAAAATAAATGTCAATTAATTTTTAGTTTTTGTTGACAAGCAACAAAAACGAGATTATTATGTTGCCTATCAACAAAAATAAAAAAGAAGGCTTTAAAAATGAAAATAATGATTATTGGCGCATCACACGCCGGCTATGAAGCAGCGCAAGCAATTCACGAAACGATTGTCGATGCTCAGATTGATTAGTTTGACACTGCAGACATCTAACATTCAGTTAACTGGGCAGAACAAAGAGGAGCAATTAACAATCCTGCTGTCAATCAAATGAATCGCGAAGAACTAGAAACTCATCATATCCATGTCCACAGCTTTTATGAAGCAACGGCAATAAATCCTACGAACCATAGCGTACAATTTGTCAACGTTGTAGACGTAGCAACAGAAAGCTTTAATTATGACAAATTAATCATTGCCACTGGTGCACATGCATTCAACTTACCAATTGCTGGCAATGATTTAGATAACGTTGCGACTCTTCGCCACGGTAAGCAGCATCAACTGATGGCAACCGTCAAACAAGCTAATATAAAAAATATCGTCGTTGTAGGAGCTGGTTATATTGGGATGATGGTCAGTGACCAACTCAGCCAGTTTGGAAAAAACGTGACGATTATCGACGTCAATGACAGACCTTTGTCAACTTATTTGGATGCTGACTTCACTGATATTTTGAACGACCATATGCGTGAAAAACAAATTGCATTTATCCCAAATACCAAAGTTGAGTCCTTTAGTGGAAATGTCCAGCATCAAGTAACTGCCGTTCAAACTAATCATGGTGTTTTCGATGCTGACTTAGTTTTCGTTTCTGCCGGTACGCGACCAAATACCGCTTGGATTGGTGACGCATTAGCAACTAATGAGCGTGGATATATTCTCACTGATGACTATTCAAAAACGAGCAATAAAGATATTTTCGCTATCGGTGATTCAACTGAAATTTTATATAATCCGACTCACCAACGCATGAATATTTCATTAGCCAGTAATGCCGAACGGCAAGCACGAGTCGCCGTTCGCAATTTATTTGAACAAACAAAGCCAATTCACGGCGTACATGGTTCAAGCGGTTTACAACTATTTGGTGAATTATTCGCCAGTACTGGTTTGAACACTTTGACGGCGGGCCGTAGTGGCATTGACGTTGAATCGACTTATGTTGAACAAGTCAATGCAATGCCCGGCTTCTCTAAAGAACCAGCACAAACCGTTAGATTTAAATTATTTTATGCGCCCAAATCACATAAAATATTAGGTGCCGCCATTATGTCTACGGCCAATGAAACACAACAAATTAACATTATTTCCGTGGCCATCCAAATGGAAATGACTCTAAAACAACTGGCCGATGCAGACTTGTTTTTCCAACCTAAATTGACTAATCTTTGGAATGTGATCAACGTCGCTGCCATGAGAGCGTTAAATAATTAACCTAGTTTGCCTATGAATGGATTATAATGAAACTATCAATTCATTTCAGGAGAAGACAGAATGACTGAAGATTATTATTCAACGATTTCGAATCAATTACACAAAATTCGCGAACGTAACCAAGACGTTGTTAATGAACATCGTAAATTGGCCCTAGAACTTAATGACCCTAAGTTACAAACAATAGCCGAAAACATTTCTATCCTTGGGTTGCACATTTTATCATCATTGGAGGATGAGCCATTAACCGGCATTGAGCTCGCTAACTTGCTTGAAGCTACACGGGGTGGCATTTCACGGGCCGCGAAAACATTAATTGAATATCAGTTAATCCAATCCTTTCAACCACACGACGACAAGAAAAAAATCTATTATCGTCTAACGGCCGATGGTGCAAATCTTGCCCAGGCACATGATGAAATGCATCATAAATTAGAAATTGCTTTTCGAAATCAAATTTTAAAAGGTTTATCGATTGAAGATCAGCAAGTTATTGTTAAATTTTTAGATAGTTTTATCAATTTCCGTCCGAATCCGTAAGTAAAAACAGCCAGGCAAATGCCTGGCTGTTTTGTTTCATGTGAAACTTATTTTGCTAACTTAAAAATCATCACTTAAGCTTGCCACTTCTTGATTACCAAATTGCTCGATTTGTGAAATTAACGCTTGCGCCTTAACACCATCCGACGTTAACTGATATTCATAATCTTCACTACTAAGTAATTTCATGCTTTCTAGCTTACTCAATATAATTAGTAAATTAAACGTTGATATGCCACGAATCGCGTTTCTAACTGCCATAAATGGTTTACTTTCTTCGGTTAAAAATTGTAACACTAACATGTACCACTTATCCGATAAAATAGACAAACCCACTTTGGAGCCAAAACTAATATCACGTACTGTCATTTGAATTCACCCTTAAACGATATTTAACTGTGTCGATAATTTGCTGATTGCGCGTTCCAATGGTCGATTAGTTTCATCTAATTTGGTCAACATAATCGCCCCCTGCAGTGTAGAAATAATATATTCTGCCGATATATCTGTATCCCGTATTTCTAATTGCATTAACTTAGCATCCAACGCTGATTCCCAGGTTTCAATTAAATTTTTTAATAACAATCGGTAATCTTCGTCTTTGTTCGACATTTCAATAATGACATTTCCAATCGGACAACCATAATAATGATCTTGTTCTTGATGAAAATCCAAGAGCCATTCAAACATCAATTTGATTGATTCAGTGGCTGGTCGTTGCGGCGCTAAAATTTCGCCAATTAAATCGGCACGCCATTCTTGATCAAGCTGCTCCAGTACATCCATCCCAATTTCTTTTTTAGTATCAAAATAATAGTAAAGTTGGCCTTTCCCCACATCTGCGTTGCGCATAATATCAGTAATAGAAGTTTCTAAATAGCCTTGTTCATAAATCAGGCCTCTAGCAGCAGTAATAATTTCACTTTTTACTTTGTTTTCTTTAGGCATATTAATCAATTCCAATCCTATATCGAATTTTTACCAGTATGCAAAAACCTACCGGTCGGTACAATCAATTTAGCACTAGAATTAACTCAGTTCAAGAATAAACACTTTCCCCTTAACAAATATTGCATAAAAATGGTACTAATCCCATAATTAGATTAGTACCACGTCTGTCATATTCAAATTAGTTATCACTGCAAGCATAGTAACAACGTTTTGGACTAATAATTTGTTCTGACGCTTTCAATGATTTAATTGCCTTGGCTACATCACTTGAACTAAGTTTTGTTGCCGTCGCAATTTCACCACTTTTAAGTGGCTCAACTGATTCTTTTAGGGTTTTTAAAACAATTTCTTCTGATGACATGTAATTGCCTCCTATAGATTTGTTTAAATACTTTACAAAGATACTATAACAAATTACATCAAATGTTTCACATGAAACATTATTCTGATACTACTCGTTCCATTGTACTTAACGCATGCTTTTCTCTTAACATCACGGCAGCGACAATTACTACTATCGTTCCTAAAATTGCAATCAAGATATCAAATTGCATTGCCAACGCGATGCTTGTTTTTGATAACCAGCCAGTAACAATCGGTACCGTAAATGTGGCAATCGAACCAAACATAAAGTAAGTTCCTGTAACAATCCCCTTATGCGTTGGGAATAAACGTAAGAACATATTTAAAGCCACTTGCATCATTCCACTCGCAGCAGTAAACCCAAAGATAAAGGCTGCCACAGCGGAAACCATTTGAACTGTTGTCATACAAATTACGATTAACGCTAGTAATGAAATCAAATTATTCACAATCAACAACAATGATTCAGAAACTTGTCGACGCAAGAGCGCAAAGACAATGACAACCCCTGAAATTGACCCAAGACTATACAATGACAATAGCCCATGGGCAACTAGCGAGCTATAACCCAATTCTTTTGTCGAGTACATCGTGATCCATTGAGTAAACAAAATCATCACTGCCATTGAAGAGTAACCGTAAATTGATAACGCGCCACTAGCAATCCATTTTTTAGCGCTCGAAATGTTGCCTTCACGAACAACCCCTGTTTGATGTGCCTGATTGCGATGAGGAAATTGGACCCGCGTTACTAAAATTAAATTAATCACTAATAATGCAACAGGCAACATGAATGACCAGCCAAACCACATTGATTTAGCTTCTAACATCGTGACAAGCAATGGCAAGACGAATTCTCCAAGAGACATTGCGGCTTTGATGAAGACGTTTGATGCACTTTCTTTACCGCCCATTTCCATAAATGTTGGGTACGTCCCTGAGTCTAACCCCGAGTTAGCTACCCCAGCTAAAATAGAGAGGACGTAGGCTACTTGGATATTGGGTGCAAATGGAATACCAGTAAAGAAAATCAAGTAAGTTCCCATACCAATATAAATCAAGAGTTTACGCCCAAATCGATCTGATAAGTAGCCAAACGTAAAGTACGCTAACAAGCGACCGATTCCAATTCCCGATACAACATAAGAAACCGTTGCAATTGGCGCGTTCCACAGATGTCCTAACGACGCCATGTTTTGTGCTAAAATAATTAGTCCAAAACCATGAATAATATAATTGATGTATAACGATAAAGATAAATGTAATTTCATTTTGTTTGTCATATTTTCCACTCCTCATTTTTTCCAAGAAAAAAACCAGCTAGAGAGTTTCCTAGCTGGTTTGTATTTATCCGTGAGTGGACAATGACAGTTTCAGCTAGGACTTCACGTCTAGCTGGCACATCAAAGGATGACTAAGCTTTAGACGCAAACGCGTTTGGTTGCGTTCGCATCAAAGCTGCGAACGCTAACTAAAGTAATAGCCAAAATAAAAATTATTAACTTGAATTAGTTTCTTTGTCATACCATTGTTCCTCCTGTGATTTCGTTATTATTAAAACACAATAAGAAACTGCCGTCAATACTCATTTAATTTTAATGTTTCCTTTTAGTACGCTTCACGACGCATACTTTCAATTCTAGTAAGCAATACATCGTTTTTATTTATTTTTGCAAAAGCTTGCGCGTCATTGAGTAATTCATCAATCACCTCTGTTGGCTGCTTGGTAGCTTTTGCATTTTGTGCCTGTCGAAAAAGAATTCGAGCGACATAATAAGTCACATGATTTTTCGCACAGACATTATAACCATATTCGAGCAGTGAATCACTAATTTTGTAGTCACTGACATGGGCAAAATACTCGGCAGTATAAAAAATCATGTTTAGCGCTCGCCAAATTGACTTATCATCAATCAATAGTAGTTCGTATAAGCCTGAAAAAACTTTTTGAAAGTAGAATTCAGCTTTCTCAACAGATCCAGAGCGACTATATGTCACTCCAATTCCTGTGTACGCTAACTGCGTAAAAATCGTTCGATGTTGTTCGTCTAAATTATTAATGATTTGATCAAAATAATAGAGTGTATCAACCACATTTGCGTCAGTCAAAGCTGACAAAAAGCCTTTTACAAAATAATATTGTAATTGACTATTTGTATTTAACAACTCTGGTTGAACTTGCGTAAGGCTTTTTTCTGCTTGGGCATATTCACTAGTAATCAAGGTGAACTCTGCCTGATCTAAAATTTTAGTTTGTTCTGTTTGAGACTGTAGCTGAATCGGAAAAATATCATCCAGTGTAAGTCCCAATCTCGTACATAATTTCAGTAAAATTCGAATGGCAGGAATTTGTTCGGAATTTTCAAATTTACTCAAAGTTGCTTGCGTACAAATACCATCACACAATTGTGATTGTGAGTAACCTAATTCTTTTCTCGTTTGAATAAACAACTCAATATTCATAATCAAATACTTCCGATATCATTATTATTAATGACTTCATTCTATCAGATAAATAGTTATAATACACTATTCCAGTTGAATATATTCACTGGATTTGCTTAAATCGATTATCTGGGATGCCATAAAAAAATGAAGCGATGCCATGATTAGTGGCTTCACTTCATTTTTTGGTTAACCTTCTGAGGCTCCAGTATCTGCATCCGTTGCAGGAATATCTGGTTTAACCTCTGCTTGTGGTGCAGGCGTTTCTTCTTCTGACGCACCTGTATCGGCATCAGTTTGCGGTGCTTTAGGAGCTTCTGAAGCTCCAGACGTGACATCTAAGCCTGTAACTGGTGGAATCCTTTTAGCCGTTGGATCATCAACTAATTTTTGGCCTGTGACCGCAAGATAGTATTTAATCATAGGCATAATATCCAATACCCATTCATTTACTCCACGATAACGCCCGTTTTCATCACGCATCGCTTTATAATAATGCATAATGTGCTTATCTGGGCCATTACCAGGAACTGGCATACTAACTAAATCAGTTCCATTTCTCAAAGCATGGATAACTTGTTTAACATGATTTACCGCACGGCCAGGATGAACGTTGGATAATGGATCTCCAGCTTGTCCTGGTTGACGTGGTGCCAACATTTTATTGGCTGGTAAGTAGTGATTATAGTAAATAAATTGATTATTATCATCTGCGTACGTCAATTCCATTGGCATTGAATTTAAGAAGTAATTCAATTGGTTAACGGTTAAAATTCCTCGATCAAGTTTGACATATGTCCGACCATCCACAGCGTGAACCTTTTCAGCAGCGCGTTCAACCCAATCTTCTGCCTTCATATCGACACCATCAATTGTCGTATTTACTTTGTGGTTCGATTCTAGATCTTCATCAAGATAATTCTTTGGATCTGGAGTATCTAACAAATCAATCACCTTCACATAATGTAAGAATTTTTCAAAA
Source organism: Paucilactobacillus nenjiangensis (assembly GCF_005405445.1). Classification (GTDB taxonomy): domain Bacteria; phylum Bacillota; class Bacilli; order Lactobacillales; family Lactobacillaceae; genus Paucilactobacillus; species Paucilactobacillus nenjiangensis. Next base: position 25,890 of record NZ_BJEB01000005.1, on the reverse strand, counting down.
ATTGAATCTAAGAATTTAACTGTGCCAGCATCTTTCAGATTGCCCTCATCATCAAAAGCGTGTTTGGCGTCTGATAACAAGAATTCGTTACTTGGCATCACGTATGCATTTACACCTGGTGATTCCATAATTTGTTTCAAGTGTAGCTGTGCTCGAGATGAGCCTTGTCTGTGGTATGAAGCACCGACAATCCAAACTGGTTTGACTTCGAATGGATGTAATTTAAATGATAACCATTCAATGACATTCTTCATTGCTGCCGGTACAGTATGGTTGTGTTCTGGCGTTGCTAAAATTACACCATCAGAGCTGAAAACTTTTTGGTACAACTTTTGTACAGCCACTGAATCACTTAAATCCTCATCCTGGGTAAAAACAGGAATATCATCAATATCTAAAACTTCAATTTCAACTTCATCTTTGTAGTGTCTGGCAATAAAACGAACCAGCATTCTGTTATATGATTGCTCCCCAATGGAGCCTGCAATTGCGACTAATCTCATTATTTTACCTCCCCAGAATTCGAACCTTCATCCCAAGAAAAACTACTCATTTTGGCTGCATCATCGTCGTGAGTATGGTTTAACTGTGCTGAAATGTCGATAAACTCATCAAAATCAACAAACAAAGAATCTAACCATTTTGCCTGTGTTTCATCAATTAAAAAGCCGTCGTTATTAAATGCTTTCAATGAATTTGATAGTAAAAATTCAGAGCTTGGCATCACACGTGCTTTGATTTCCGGTGAATCCAAAATTTGACGTAATTGTGCTTGTGCTCTTGATGCACCAAGGTTACCAAATGATGCCCCTGTAATTAATACCGGTTTGTCTAACAATGGTTGAATCCCATATGACAACCAAGCCAATGCACTGGATAAAATTGCTGGAATGGCGTGATCATATTCAGGCGTGGCAATGATTACACCATCAGCCGCCGTAATTTTTTCTGCCATATCTTTAGCTTGTTGTGGGACCGTCATTTCGACTGTTTTCTTAAAAATTGGTAGACCTGCAACTTCAACTAATTCAATTTCAACATCATCCTTGTAACGCTTTTTCATATATTCCAACAATCGACGATTAGTCGATAATTTCGAGTTTGATCCAACAATAGCGATATATTTTTTCATGAAACACCCTTCTTTCAATTAATTAACTCGTTAACGACGTAGTCAGCTGAAAACTTTCAGTCAAACCACTTGTTACTTCAACACTTAAATCTCGCTTAATAAATATAGCTTCAACACCTGGCTCTGCTTCAATCAACTCTTTACCGTGGTCAATTCCCTGATAAAAAGCAATCGTCGACCAGATTTCACCATCAATTGATTGATTGCTAACAATCGTGACACTGGCCAAATCATTCGCAATTGGATACCCAGTCAATGAATCAAACATATGATGATATTCGTGACCATCAATCACCAATTTCCGTTCATAAATTCCTGAAGTGCCAATGGATTTTTCTGGTATGTGCAGAATACCAATAGGGATATGTCGATCTTTAACTGGATTCTGAACCCCGACGTTCCACATCTGATTATCATGAATACTGTTTCCCACCAGCAAAACATTTCCACCTAAATCAATAATGCCAGTCTGAACACCATTTTTAATCCACATTTGCTTCACTGCGTCGGCGATATAGCCCTTCGCAATTCCACCTAAATCCAGTTCCATACCGGTAAATTTTAAATAGACGCTATGCTCTTCATCACTTAATTCAATCGCATCCGGATTAATCAACTGCAAACAGTGCTTAATCGCCTCTTCACTAGGTTTATTCGCTCCATCAAATCCAATTTTCCAAAGCTTAACCAATGGACCAATGGCAACGTTAAATCCCAAGTGCTTACGACTAACTTGAACAGCCGTTTTAATTAATTCGTACGTCGACTCTGACACTTGTACTGGGGCAATTCCGGCTTGATGATTAATATTCATCACTTCGGATTGATCTCGATTAACAGTCAAAGTATCCTCATAACGGTTAATCATTTGCTCTGCTTGTTGCAATTGGATTTGATTCGCTGGCGGCGCAACCGAGAGCGTAATTACAGTCCCCAAGCCTCGAAACTTTTGCTTTATTAATTCTATAATTATCGCCTCCATTGATTGCCGTTATTATAGTCGAACCAAAACCGTTTTCAAACGATATCAAAAAAATATTCATAAAAACGCTACAACAAGTTACTTTGTAAAGTATTTACTGATATTTGCTTAACATTATTATCCAACAAGTTTTCAATGTTCATATTTTCACAAATTACGATAAAATGCAAACAAAAGTCTTTGCCATTATTAAACCATATTTTTAAGAATATCTCAATATATATTATTGGAATAAATAATAAGTAACTCAATTTTAAAAATATTTAAATACATCAAAAAAGCCACGCTTCTGCGTGGCCAAAGTATGTTTGTTTCACATGAAACATTTTAACGAGCAATCATTGATGAAATCTTAGCATTACGAGCCACGTAAACGGCTTGTGACCCAAGATAATCTAAAAATCCATCTTTTGAGTGAGCTCCAATAATAATTAAATCAGCGTTAGTTTCAGGAATTAGATCTTGTACTAAGACTGCGCCTGCTTTACTACCATTACCAACAATTGTCTCTACATCCGTCAAACCTTGAGACAATGCGTATTCTTTGTATCGGTCCAAATGCTTTTGAAGTTCATCTTCTTTTTCCCGAATCACTGGGATACTCATCGCATCAAAAGTAGATAAATCGCCTAATTCTAAAATTGAAGCAATGACTAACTTGGCACTATCTTCACTCGCTTGATGAATTGCATTTGCGAGTGCAACATAGCCTTGATAAGATTCATCAACACCAACTAAAACCGTATGAAAATGTTTAGGTTCAATATCTAATGATAATTTATTATCCATTTTATTCATCCCCCTAGAACATGCTTCCAATAATTTGAACGACTAATTGAATGTTCAATAATGTTAACACAGAGAAGACAATCCATGCCATAATAGTCATCCATTTAGAATTAGCGAACTCACCCATAATTTTTTTAGAGCTGGTAAAAATAATTAGTGGTGCCATTGCAAATGGCAACGCAACGGACAAGAACACTTGTGAATAAACCAAAAGTTGATCTAATTTTGATTCATTTCCACCATACAGCAAGGTGAAGAAGACAACTGGTACTAAGGCAAATCCACGAGTAATTAAACGTTGTAGCCACATTGGAATCTGCAAACGTAGGAAGCCATTCATGACGACTTCACCAGTCAGTGTCCCAGTAATGGTTGAATTTTGACCAGATGCTAACAAGGCAACTGCAAATAACGTTGAAAGTATTGGTGATGCTACTGCACCAGCGATTGTTTTATCACCAAGCGCATTGTACATAGAACTGAACGTTCCAACTGAATCACCATGACCAAAGAACATTGCTGCCCCTAAAACTAACAGCATCGAATTAATAACAAAAGCTAATGAAAGTTGAATATTTGAATCCCAAGTCATGAAACGAACGGCTTCGCGCAGTTCTTTTTTATCATCACGATTCACTTTACGTGTTTGAGAAATTGAAGAGTGCAAATATAAGTTATGAGGCATAACCGTTGCCCCGATAATACCTAATGCCATTAAGAGTGGTGAATCAGCTCCATGAATTCCTTGATTACTGATTGCTTGTAATTGGGGTAAGTAACCACCAAAAATCGCAGCAACATTTGGCGAAGCTGAAATGACTAAATAACTAAAAATCAACAAAATCGTTAAAATTAAAGTAACAACAATAGCTTCAATTTTTCTAAATCCAAACCGCATCAGTAACAATAATAGCAATACATCTAACGCTGTGGTCAGAACTGAAGCAATCATGGACCAACCAAATAATAAGTGAAGCGCAATTGCGCCCCCAATAACTTCGGCAATATCGGTCGCCATCAGTGCAAGTTCCGAAATTACCCAAAGTACAATCCCGCCGAACTTATTGGTTCTTGCTCGAGTCGCTTGTGCCAAATCTTCGTGCTTAACCATACCAAGCTTTCCCGCCATATACTGTAACATCATCGCAATTAATGATGAAATCAAGACAATGGACAGCAACGTATATTGGTAGGTTGCCCCACCTTTAACTGAAGTAACCCAGTTACCTGGATCCATGTAACCAACAGCTACTAAAGCTCCTGGTCCTGAGAAAGCGAGTAATTTTCTCCAAAATGAGCCATCCTTTGGTGCAGCAATCGAACCATTTACTTCACCTAAACTTGAGCTTTCCGCATCAAGTTTACTCACGCTTCTTTTCTTTGTTTCGTCTGCCATGACAAAACCTCCTACCATCATAAATTTGATGGACGAGTACTTTCCCCAGTACTATATTAACTTGTCAAAACAGCTAAATAAATTTCATAAAGATTTTCGTCCAACTGCATTACAGTTGGAAGCTTATGACTTTCATTTAACCATGGACTAGTCCTCCGTCCGTTAAACATTATATATGCTTATAAAAGTTTTGGCAACCCTAAAATTCTTTTTAATATAAACTAAATTTACGTGTGAAATAACTCGAAAAGCTCACGAGGATTAATCTAAGATTATGAATGATTTCGTTTCGTAGAAATCGAATAATCTGTAATTAAACGCAGTGAGTTGAGTTATTTCACCGATTATCACTATTACCGCTATGTCCATTGAACTATGGCGCAGTTCGCCAGTTCAAATGGCAACCCTAAAATTCTTTTTAATATAAACTAAATTTAGGTATGAAATAACTCGAAAAGCTCACGAGGATTAATCTAAGATTATGAATGATTTCGTTTCGTAGAAATCGAATAATCTGTAGTTAAACGCAGTGAGTTGAGTTATTTCACCGATTATCGTTATACCTCTATGTCCATTTAACTATGGCACGGTCCACCCAATCAAAGTCAAAAAAAGAACCAACTTTCGCTGATTCTATTTTGGTAAATTTGTATATTCGACGTGCGCTGCGGCCGGAACGTCACTCCACTTAACTGGATAACCAGCTCCATGCGCACAAAACACTGAGTCCGGTGTATTATCTAAATCTGAAACCGGCTCATAATCAAATTGTTCTAACACCGTTTCTGTATTATGACATGGTTGGTAACCGGTGAAAACACATTCAAATTGACCCTGTCCGTGAGTAAAGCTATTTATTTCCTGGCTATAATCATTCATTTCCGATACCGGGGCCGTACCGGTCAAAATAGATAAACCATTATTAGCATCGCTAGTTTTGGGTGAATCTAAAATGCCTTTCATTCGTTGTACATCATTCATCACCCGACCCACATGCGTTTGATCAACTTCAATTCTAAACTGATACCATGGCTCTAATAATTGAACGTTGCCTGATTGTTTTAACATCATGAGTCCTTGACGAACTGCACGCCAAGTAGCTTCTCGAAAATCGCCGCCTACTGAATGTTTAATACTAGCCCGGCCATTAATCAACGTAATTTTCGTATCAGTTATAGGTAATCCGGTTAACACACCTAAATGTTCTTTGGCTTTTAAACTGGTTAAGATTTGCTGCTGATAATTATTAGGTAAAACATCTACACTACAGTCAGAAGCAAATGTTAACCCGCTGCCGCGAGGGCCTGGTGATAATAGCAAATGAACTTCCGCATAATGTCTCAGTGGTTCAAAGTGACCAACCCCTTCGACATCTTGAGAAACCGTTTCTTGATACAAAATACTACTCTCGCCAAACTCAACGTCCAAGTGATATCGACTCGCCAAAATCTGTTGTAAGATTTCCAACTGAACCTCTCCCATGATTTGGACATGGATTTCTTGTAAATGACTAGACCAAGTCACATGTAACTGAGGGTTCTCATCCTCAAGTTCCCTAAGTGCCACCAAACATTCTTTGACATCATGACCATTTAAATCTACAGCATAATTCAGTACTGGCTGTGTCGATAGCGGTTGGCTATTTTTTTCACTCCCTAATCCCTGGCCTGGAAATGAAGTCTTAATCCCCGTGACAGCGCAAACTTCACCAGCTGATACTTGCTGACTCAAATCATATTTACTTCCACTATAGATTCGCAATTGATTTGCTTTTTCGTCATTAAATAGTACTGCTTTATTATTCAGCGTCCCGCCAATCACTCTAATCCAAGTTAACCGTTCACCTTGAGAATCGTACGAAATTTTAAAAACTCGCGCTCCGAAATCTGCCTTGGTTTGAGAAGAAGCGACAGTCCAGCGTTCTAATCCACTAATTAACTCGTCGATACCGTTCAATTTTAACGCTGAACCAAAATAAACTGGCATTATTCGTCGTTGTTTAATTAAATTTTGGACCTGTTCATCCTGAATCACACCAGTTTCCATGTAATCATCCAAAACTGCATCATCCTGCATCGCAATCTCATCATAACGTTCATCTTTTAGAGGCTCCGTAAAATCGACACAGCCGTCGGATAACACTGATTTTAATTCGGCGAGTATTTTATTTTTATCGGCCCCTGCAGCATCCATTTTATTAACGAAGATAAACACAGGTACTTGATAACGCTCTAATAATCGCCACAGAGTTCGTGTATAGCTTTGAACTCCATCAGTCGCTGAAACAACTAAAATAGCGTAATCTAACACATCTAAAACTTGCTCAGTTTGATTCGCAAAGTCCACGTGCCCTGGAGTATCTAGCAACGTTACTTCGAGCTTATCTGTCTTAAAATTGGCTTGATGAGAGGCAATTGTAATGCCACGCTTTTTTTCCAACAAATCTGGATCTAAAAAAGCATCCCCATTGTCAACGCGTCCCATTGTACGAACTTCACCCGTTTGATACAACAACGACTCAGATAACGTCGTTTTGCCAGCATCAACATGGGCAACAGTCCCAATAACTATTTGTTTCATGCTTATTCCTTCCACTCATACGACAAATTGATTTGATTTAAATCTGCACTGTGCAATTTAAAATATATTCTTAAAAATAGCTAATATTTATCAGCTATTACCAAAGGAAATATTGACACTTCCAATGATAACTTGCTATACTCCTCAACACTACTTTTTGGAGGGGATCTTATTTACCAATTAATTCAACTCAGTCCCGGTGCACTGAGAATTAAAATAGCAAACGCAAAATCACAAGAAAAGAAACGTTATATTCAAGCTCTATTGCTCCGAGACGTCTCTCTACTCTCATTTGCCATCGTCTATATTACCTTATTTATCAAATTGTTTGGATCAGCTAATAGTAGCGTAGCCGTGGCCAGTTTTTGTATGATTATCGCAATGCACTTTGTCGGGTTCGGCTATCGTGCAAGTGATAGCATTGTATCACTGGCCATCGTTTTGTTCATTATGTTTATCGGTGGCATAGCTTGGTTTGCACTGCCAACTTCGTTAGGATTTATTGCCAATTTTCTGAGCTTACTTCTGATAATCATCTTAACTAGTGCTCGCCCATAATTTGGTAATGCCGGTGTGTATGTCTTCAGTTATATTTTCATTACCGGAATGACGGTGACGGGTAGCTTGATTAAAACAAGAGCCATCGCACTGATTACCGTGTTTACTATTCTATCCTTCATTATGATTTTCAAACATAGTGCTTTTGATTCGCAGCATCGATTACACCATGTCTTTTCTCAATTTAACCTACAGACTAAATTAACGCACTGGCAGCTTCGCCTATCTTTTGGTGTCAGTTCTGTCATCGCGATTGCTGACTGGGCCAATATCAACCGTCCAGTTTGGCTAGGTTATTCCTGCATGTCGATCTTATTACCTCAATCTGGTGGTTATCTAGGCCGCGCAACACATCGCTTTGCAGGGATAGTTATCGGTTCAATACTCTTTGTTTTAAGCGTCACTTATTTGCCGGAACAATGGTTTTTCATTTTAGCACCAACAGCAGGTTTTGGGCTTGGATTAACCATCAATTACTTTCTACACAGTGTCTTTAATTGCTTTGGCGCATTAACCTTAGCGACAAGTATTTACGGCCTATCTGCTTCCAGTGAATTGAGAATTTTCGATAATGGTGTGGGTATCTTCATTGCATTATTGTGTATCCTTGGCTTTAAAATCATACAAAATGTTTTGCATAACATCGGACAAATGCAATTCAAGCACGCTTAATAGACTCTAACGGCTAATCGCAAGATTGGCCTTTTTTATCCGATTATTTATGATAAGGACTGCCTTCATTTATCATAAACGCCCGATAAATCTGTTCCGTTAACACTAATCTCATTAATTGGTGTGGTAATGTAAATCGACCAAACGAAATTTGTGCATTTGAACGTTTCATGACAGCGGCATCCAAGCCTAACGAGCCACCAATCACAAACGTGATATCTGAATGGCCATAAGTAGTCAATTGGGTTAGTTCTTTGGAAAACTCCTCAGAAGAACGCTCCTTACCTTCAATCGCTAACGCAAAAACATACTCTTTGTCTTTAATTTTGCTCAAGATCCGCTCGCCTTCTTTTTGCTTAACGGTCTCCATTTCCGACGAGCTCAGTGATTCCGGTGCTTTTTCATCAGGAACTTCCACAATTTGAAATTTAGTGAACCTTCCTAGTCGTTTGGCGTATTCCGCGATGCCATCTTTAAAGTACTTTTCTTTGAGTTTTCCAACCCCAATTATTTTGATGTTCATAACTACCTCTTTTTCCACAAGTTATCCACAGAGTTTTCCACAGGCAGACTTCTAAAATGTATAAAAAAAGTTCAAATAATCTTCAAACTCTATTGACACCGTTATTTTATACAAAAATGTTATCCACAGTTTTGCACAGAAACAAGCGTTCGTTTAACACGCTTTCAAAGACTGATATATCAACGATTATTGCATTCTTTTTTTTATTTTAAAAAGTTATCCACAACTTATCCACGTCTTTGTGGATAAGTTTTACACCAGGTGTTAATGCCCATTCTGCGGCATTTATATTTTCTTAATAATTATAACAGAAGTTTTCCACATAGTTTTCCACATCCAAATTTATTATAAAATATCTTGCATAATTCAGCATGAACTACATGGTTTTTTGAACTAAGTTTTGTTCGGAAAATATTTCAATATCTGCCTATTAATCTCTAATTTTAGAATATAATTCTATTTATTGTTCGTGATTAATCCGATATATACGCTAAATGTGTCGTATTTTTGTTCTTTCTGGTCAAATATTCATTCTTTTAAAATGTATATGCACTTTCATCCCTAGCGTGTCCTTATTTCACATCGTTCGGATTTTACTTCAAAAAAAAACTCCAAGACGGAGTTTTATCTGAATCTCTATTATTAACTACTGCTATCACTACTACTGCTCAACGTTGAGGTTGATTCAGAGAGTTTGATTGTTGCGGTTTTCTTTTCACCATTGTGATAATACGTGACGGAAACGGAATCACCAACCTTGTGGTCATACAACACATCTTTCAGTGAAGCTTCGTCAGTGACTTTTTTACCATCCATTTTAGTAATCACGTCATATTTAGCTAAGCCGGCATTTCCAGCAGCTGATGGTGACAAGATGGACATCACCACGACCCCACTAGTCACTGTTGAAGGTAATTTTAATACTGAAGATTGTTGTGAACTAGTGACTTGATCTAAACTAACCAGTTCTATACCTAAAGCCGGCCGTGTAATCTTGCCGTCCTTCACTAATTTATTAATCACCGTCACAACTTCATTACTTGGAATTGAAAAGCCCATCCCCTCAACACTCGTACCAGAATCATCAGTCGTTAATTTCATCGAATTGATGCCGACTACCTGTCCGGCTAAGTTAATCAGTGGTCCTCCTGAATTACCAGGATTAATGGCGGTATCCGTTTGAATAACGGTTGCGTTCCCAGTGGTATTACCAGAATTATCTTGCACTTGCACTGTTCGCTTAGTGGCTGAAATAATTCCTTGGGTCACTGATGAGGCATATTGAGAACCTAATGGTGAGCCGATTGCTAAGACCGTTTGTCCAGCATCGATTTCATTTGAATTGGCAAAACTAGCGACTGCAGTTACATTTTTAGAACTAATTTTTAAGACAGCTAAATCAGTTGCTGAGTCAGTTCCGACAATTGTAGCGGTCACTTTTTTACCATTACTTAAAATCACTTGGATCGCTGATGATCCGGTCACCACGTGATTGTTAGTAACGATATAAGCCGTGTCTCCATCCTTCTTGTAAATGACACCAGAGCCTTCACTGGCAGCTTCTAAGGAGCTATCTGAGCTGCTAGAATCTGATGAAGAACTATCACCAGTGGTATATCCGTACAGACTGTCCGAACTACTTGATTCTGCCTGTAAATTTTCAACTGACACAACAGCAGCTTTAACTGACTTATAGGCTTTTGTCGACTGGCTAGTTCCAGTTACCTTGCTCTGGTTAACTTTCGTGCCACCTTTTTTATTCGAACTAGATGGTGTCGACAGTAAACTGCTAACATTACCATCAGAAAGATATGACCCAACGCCATAAGCTGCCCCACCACCAATCAATCCGGCAGCCAAACCAATTAAGCCAACTTTCCACCACAAATTAAGTTTGAAACGTCTTTTCTTTTTAGGTGTTTCTTCATCATTATTTTGCATGTTATCCTCCCATTTAGTTGTTATGAATAGAATAACAATTAAATTTGAATATATTATGAAATAAATGCCACGAAACTATAACTCTTCTACAATGAACTCAATTTAGTTGCTTGGTCAGGTTCGGTATCGTGAAGATAAAAGTCATGTTCCACACCAAAATCATGTTCTTGCAGCATCGTTGAGACGGTTAAATGTGCTAAAGAACGGAGATTGTTTTCTGGGCTACGATGCCCCAAATAAATTTGCTTAGTATGGTCTCCAACAACTGACATAATAGCGTTAGCACCGTCTTCGTTAGATAAATGCCCTTCGTCGCTTAAAATTCGTTGCTTTAATGGCCACGAATATGAGCCTGACCGTAACATTTGAATGTCATGATTACACTCCATTAAATAAGTATCCGCATTCCGAATGGTTCCTGCGACTTTATCGGAAACGTACCCTGTATCAGTCAAAATACAAAGTGCTTTTCCATCATGATGAACTTGATAAAACATGGGTTCTGCGGCATCATGCGACACCGCAAAACTTTCGATATCCATATCTCCAAAATCTAGTGTGGTATTGATACCAAAGATATTTTTTTGCTCAAATGGAATTTCGCCAACCTTTTTAGCCATCGCTTTCCAGGTGCCTTCATTGGCGTAGACATCCATTCCATATTTACGAGCCAAAACACCAACCCCGTGCACGTGATCTGAGTGTTCATGGGTCACAAATAATGAGTCCACATCTTCAATATTACGACCAATGGAACTCATTAATTCTTTAATTTTTTTGCCACTCAAGCCAGCATCGATTAAAATCTTATGTTCTGGGGTTTCCAAATAAGTCACATTCCCAGAACTTCCACTAGCTAAAATACTATATTGTAATTGATCAACTGCTTGCACGTTAAAAATCTCCTTAGTTCGATTCCGATGCGGCTTCATCAAGCGTATCTGCATCGGTCTTACTTAATGTCCCAGTAAAGGCATTAACTCGTTTAATTTCTATACTATCACTATTTTTAGATTGAATGGCCACCATCCAGGTTGGAATGTAAACTGCATTATCATCATCTAATGCTAACAGACGGGTATAGCCTAGCTTAGTCCATTTAATCTTTGAATTATTATAAATTTTATCATGTTGGTACAAATATAACACGGCTTTACGCTCGCTGACTAATTTAGCCTTTTCACGTAAAGTTTTGATATTGTTCAAATATGACTGACTATAACTAATAATTTGATTTTCTGAATTCACTCGGAACCTAATCTGGCCTTCCGTTCCTGAAACATTCAATGATGGGCCTTTTTGGACATAGATTACGTCGTTGTCATAATCTGAGGATAACTCAGCATCATATACATATTGGGAGCCGAACAGAACTTTGTTTTTATCAGCTACAATTTTGTTAAGCGTCTTTTCTGGATGTTTAACGTTAATCTTAACTGGTTGATCGAAGTTACTCGTCAAAACACCGTTGTTATAACTTGGTGTTTGACCCTTCAAATTACCTAGTTTATCTTGTAAAATCCCACTACCAGTCGTGGAAATATAATAACCAGATTGCCGATTTGTTGAAAGTTTACCAGTGTCAATGCCATCTGCTTTCATTTCATTAACAATTGTTTGCTCCCGAGTTGTCTGAGCAACACTGATGGTGAAATCATTATTGGAAATAAACGAATAACCCAAAAATACATCTAAGGCAATAAATGCCACCAGAAAAATCCACTGAATTCTTCTAAAGTTCATCTTCAGTTCCCTCCTTTCTAGTCACTATTAGTGACATCGGTGTATTTAACCCATTGATTATTGTAATTAACATAGTAATTTGCCTCGAGGTCAATCACCATATCAGACGACTCACTCGCCTTCCACTCATATTCAAGACGAATTCCTTTGATATCTTTTTCCTTGATGCCTTTAGCTTCAAGACTACTAATGACTTCATCGGTTGATGGTAACTCTTTACTGTCAAGCTTATTTGGTACTGGCACTTGTAAACTAAATAAAGAAAATGTATATCGTTGCACGTTGTTACTTGAATATGAAACTGTCATAGTTCCATAGTTGTTTGAGTTATAAATTGGAATCCCACCGACATAATCACGATAAGTGACCACATTTTTACTGTTATCCACACTCTCAAACCGAGTATTATCCAGTGGTACTCCAATGGTAGTCAACTTTTTAAAACTGTCAGTCAGTAATTCTGAATCGGAATAGCTTCGATCCTTCGAAGCAAAATTTTCATAAGTTACCATGCTCGTACTATTATCCACACTCATCCGTTTATCAGTTCCATCAGTGTAAGTGGTGACATTGTCCTCGGTATGCATCGAAACTAATTCATTTTGATCTGCATTCATCAACGTTGACATGAAGCTGTTCCCTGTTTGCTTACTCAACAAATAGCTATATGTCGGTACTTTGATTGGCTTTGTATAATCAATAATAATCGTCTTGTTTAACAGTCGTGTTTTAATTGGATAACGTTTCGCCGATTCACCAGTAATTTGACGAAGTAGTTTTATGCTGCTAAATTTACTAATCTTCGCGCGATAAACTTTAAAGCCATCGTCATTTAACAAATAAATGTATTTTGGATTATGTCTTGGCACCACAATTCGTTGTACTTTACTGATTTTTTTAGTATTAATGGATTGATCGTAAACTTTATTCAAGACACTGGTTGTCACCGCATCGTTGTAACTCATGACCAATGAATCTTTTCGCTGTAAATAACTTAAATATTTACTATGACTACCCGTCGATAACTTTTCAACACGACCAAACTTCCATTTTTGTAAAATTTGCTGTGCTGAAACCACTAAGTTACGTTTTTTGGGATACATTAAATTTTGGGTACCATCAGTATTATTTTTAATAATTTGGGTTGGCAAAAAGACATCGCTAATGGCTCGATTAGTGACTTTATCGGTGGTCGACGATGACTCGTCAGTATCGGTACTATTGTCTCGCGACGGATTAGTCCACGTTGCCCAAGACAACAGTAAACTCACAACAATCGCAATGGTTAATAAGATTGGTAACCAATTACTACGAATTTTCCGAATCATCGTCCCATTCATCCCCTTCATAAGGTACATAAGGTAGTGAAATATAGAAGTTCGATCCTCTACCTTCCACACTATCGACCCAAATTTGACCACCCAGTAAGTTAATGACTTCCTTAGAAATTGCCAAGCCTAAACCAGTCCCACCTTGCTTACGTGAGCGCGCTTTATCCACTCGGAAGAAGCGATCAAAGACATGGGCAATATCTTTACGTGGAATTCCTAATCCTTGGTCAGAAACCGTCAAAATCACATGATTATGTGTCTCTAACAAGCGGACGGTAATCGTGCCCCCGTCAGGAGAATATTTAATCGCATTGTTCATCAGATTATCAACAACTTGGGTGAATTTATCAGTATCGATATCGACCCAAAGATCTTTATCGGTGATAATCCGTTCAATTTTATACGTCTTACTTGGTTGTGAATCATCAGGATTATTCAAAATCATATCAAATCGGTTCAAAATATAATTAATTAACTCATTTAAATTGATGTATTCAAAATTTAACTTAGATGTTCCGGCATCCATCCGAGACAAGCTCAGTAGGTCATTAATCATCCGAATCATGCGTTCAGTTTCATCCTGGACCACGGCTAAAAAGTTAGGTGCTAGTTCTGGGTCTTTCCAGGCACCATCACTAAGTGCTTCGACGTAGCTACGTACACTAGTCAAAGGTGTTCTCAATTCATGAGAAACGTTGGAAACGAATTGACGACGTTCTTGTTCTTCTCGTTGTTGTTCGGTGACATCATGGAGCACACAGACCAAGCCACTGATAAATCCAGATTCGCGTTGAATTAATGAAAAATAAGCATGCAAAATCAATTCGTTAGCTTCAGTAGAAAGATCAATGATAATTTCTTCTTCACTTTCCAGTAATTCACGAATGGTATAATCTTTTCGAATATGCAACACATCTAAAATTGAAGTCCCGACGGTAGTTTCTGACGAGGAACTAAGCAGATCAGTCGCCGTTTCATTAATAATCGTCACATTTCCACGACGATCGGTCGCTAGCACACCATCAGACATATGGCGCAACACTCCATCTAATCGACGACGGTCTGCTTCAGTAGAATCTTGAGCTTCTTCAACACGAACGGATAAGTTATTAACTGCTCCAGCTAATTGTCCCAACTCGTCATTACCATAGACTTTAACGTGACCAGAAAAATCTCCACGAGCAATTCGGATCGATTGTTTCTTCATTTCATCAATTGGTACTGATATTGCCCGGGAAATAACAATTGCGACAAATAACCCTAACGCAATCGCCACTAACGCTGCCGATAAACTTAAAAGGGTGATTTTATTAATGCTGGCGTAAACACTTTCCAAATTAGCCCTCATGTACAGCGCACCAGCCACACTACTATTGGTGGAACTATTTAATAACGGTAAGGATGAAACATAATATCGTGTATTGGTTTTGTCGTCATACACGTTTTGGTCATAGGACCGATTATTCGAGATTGTTTTTTTGATATCTTCATTCGTGGTCTTTTGGCCAACAATTGATTGATTATTGACGCTACTGGTCCCGCGAATAATTCCTTTACTATCAATTACACGGATTTCAGTGATATTGGCGTTATTGACATCAGACAAAATTGCTTTGATTTTTTTATTGGCAGCTTTTGTATCTGTATTTGAGAGTTGCTCAGAAATAGAATTTTCAATATAGGCCGGTAACTCTATTTGTTGTTTAAATGTGTTTAAGTTTTGTCGCTCCAATTGACGCACAAAAACCGCCCCGATAATTTCGATCGTGATTAACAAAACCAGAGCGAATACCAAAGCGATTTTAAAATGAATCGATTGAAAGAATTTAATCTTACTGTTCAATTATTCAGTTACTCCTAATCATTTTCAGGGTTGTTTAAATAATAACCGACCCCACGACGCGTAATGAGCCATGTTGGATGACTCGCATTATCTTCTACCTTTTCACGTAAGCGACGAACCGTTACATCAACCGTTCGCACGTCACCAAAGTAGTCATATCCCCACACAGTCTGTAGTAGATGCTCACGGGTCATTACTTGTCCGATGTGTTGCGCTAAGTAATGGAGCAATTCAAACTCACGATGAGTTAAATCAATACTTTCTCCTCGTTTGCTGACAGTATAAGCATCGGGATGAATTGTTAAATCACCCACTTCAATATCAGCATTTTCGTCAGGCACAGCCGATTCAACGGATTCTTGACGACGCAAATTAGCCTTCACACGTGCGACTAACTCACGATTTGAAAATGGTTTGGTCACATAATCATCGGCACCTAATTCAAGGCCAAGGACTTTATCTAATTCTGAATCTTTAGCGGTCACCATAATAATTGGTGTCGTCTTCTTGGCACGGACTTGTTTGGCCACTTCTAGGCCATCAATTTTAGGAAGCATCAAATCCAAAACAATCAAATCAGGATCTTCATCTTCAACTTTTTGTAGTGCTTCCTCACCATCATAAGCTACGACAACATCGTAGCCTTCTTTTTCTAGGTTAAATTTAATTATATCTGAAATTGGTTTTTCGTCATCAACAACTAAAACTTTCTTCATATTGGCTAACCCCTCCGGAGGTATGTAATTTTTTTATTTTCTCTTCATATTGGACAGTCAGATAGTTCACTTTTCTGAACTGACGCCTTGTGAATTATTATACCACAATTGTAAAATTTCATATTTTTTGCTCATTATTTTCGTCATATTTCACCAATATCTTTGGATTTTTATGGAAAAAGGCCAATTAAATGCGTTTTATTAACTTTTATTACAAAATAGTATTGACGATACTATGAAATCCATGATACTATATTTGAGTTGAAAAAATTATTACTTATGGGCAGCTAGCTCAGCTGGCAGAGCAACGGACTCTTAATCCGTGGGTCCAGGGTTCGATCCCCTGGCTGCCCATTAAACCTATATTAGCTTGTTATCACGATGCGTGTTGGTTGCCGTGGTTGCAAGCTTTTTTTGTGCCTGTTTTTCGCTTAATTTACTTTATTCATGCAACTCCAGTGGTAAACCATCTGGATCAAATAAAAACGTCATTTTTTCTCCTGTAAAATCATCGCGACGTATTGGTTCGCAATCTATGCCTTTTTGCTTCAACTCATCAACGACTTGTTCGATTTGCTCAACGCGGAACGCCAAATGACGTAATCCTCGAGCTTCTGGATAATTCAAGCGAGTTAGTGCATTCGCTTTGACAAAAATTTCTAACTGCACTTGACCATTTTCTAAATCTAACATTATGTCTCGTTTATTCACACGTTCTACTTCACGTTTAATCGTAAAGCCTAACTTAGAAACATAAAATTCCTTTGCTCGTACTAAGTCACTCACAATTATTAAAATGTGATCAAGTTGATTAAGTTTCATGTGTTACTCCCATCAATTTAGTCTATGGTATAATATCGCTAAACTTGGTCCTTTTAAAATACTACGGGCCAATTTAATGCTATTCTAGCACGTTTTAATCTGAGTAATACAGTATACAAATTTTACTTACTAGGAGTCCTTGACATGACATATAAATTAGATTTTAAAGAAGTTAGCACCATTGGTTTGGAATCATCTCCAGTAGCAGAAGCCTTTGCAGGTCTTCGCGCTAACGAAGCACGTTACTTCTGGAATAAATATAAACATGAATTTATCACCACACCAGCCGCAGAGGCCCCTGAAATATTGAAGTAGATTGAGACTATCTTAAAAGAACGAGATATGGTTTCCCCTTATAAGCCACTAGAAGTCAGTGAACTCGAAGTAGAGGGTACAAAATGATCATTTGTATTTTACGAAAACGGGCTCGAAGTCAATGTTTTATACGGTCTGGAACCAGGTTCTAAACGGGCAGTCGGATTTAAATTAACCGATGGTATGGAAATTCCTAAAGAGTTTGAGGGTAAATTTAAATTTGCTCGACAAAAGTCTAAATTAGCCGGTACCATCCGCGGGTCATTCTTCGTCATTAAAGGTGAATACTAAAAAACAGCCGACCGGCTGTTTTTTTGTTTCACATGAAACATTATTAATAGATTGTTAAGTGCTTTTTCTTCCAACCAACTACGGTCATGATGATAATATCAACGGCCACAATTGATGACGCACAGACGATAAACAAGATTTTATAAGAAGCCCCTTCAATAATTAAACCACCAAATAAAGGACCTAATGCCTTACCAACCGAGGAAAATGCATTCGTTAAGCCTTGATACTTACCCTTAACTGATTGAGGTGATAACATATTGACCACTGCCGGCACGGTTGGAAAAGCGGTTGCCTCTCCTACAGTTAGGATAATCATTGCCACAACAAAAGCTGAATATGAATGCGCAAAAATTAAAACAAAGAACGATCCCGCACAGAACAGTATCCCTACATAGATTTGATAATAAGGATTTTTCAGGAAACGAGTCATTTTACTCATGACAACCTGAATAATAGCAATTAACCCGGCATTCATAGTCCAAAGTAAACTATATTTAGCCATCGATACTCCGGTATCAGTCACATAGACCGACATATTGCTGACCCATTGCTCATACATAATCCAAACAATCGCGAGTGAGATGAAAAATGTCCACATAATCGTCAAATTTGGTTTAGGTATAGTCACAGTTTCAGTACTTTTTTGCTGTCTGAATCCTTTCGCCAAACGAACCACTCGAAAATGTTTGAAAGCAACAAACAAATAGGCTAAATATAATGTCGCGGTCAGTGCAAAAAGTGGTGCCACATTGCCACGATAAATAAACCCAACCACCGAAGTTCCCAAAACAATTCCCAAGTTACTAGCAAAATAGATCATATTAAACACATAGCGTCCATCAACGCTTCGAATGAGCGTTCCTAGAGAGTTAATTAAAGTCGTCAGCCATCCGTTAAAGAAACCAACTACGGCAAGCAAAATGGGGTAAATTGGCCAACTATTCCAAACTATTAAACTTGCCATCGCAAGGATATCAATAATCAAGCCGCCAATAATTAATTTTCGTGGATCCGCAGCATCAAACAACATCCCGCCTAGATAACTTCCGACCACATTCATTCCTGAATACATTAATAACACAACACCAATAGTAGTCAGTGATTGGTGTAATTGATTATGCAAGTAAATCGTGGTTAGTGGCCAAATGAAACTCGTGCCCAAACTACTAATAAACGAGCCCAAAACTAACCAACGCAAGCGTATTTCATTTTTCAAGGCCATACTCCTTTTAAGCCGCAAAGTTAAACCCTAATTCGCAAACTACTCGAATTAGGGTTTATTTTAATGTCCATCTGGCATATATGCAATCGAAGAGAACTTATTATACGACTTTACGAACAACAGTCTAACAGTCCCTCGTGCACCACTACGGTTCTTTTCAATAATAACTTCTACTTCACCGACATTTTCATCATTATCACGTGGATCTTGATTACTATCCTCTGCATCATTATCGCGTTCGTAATAATCTTCTCGATATAAGAATCCAACAATATCTGCATCTTGTTCAATTGAACCAGATTCACGAATATCAGACAGCACCGGCCGCTTATCTTGACGCTGTTCAACGCCACGAGACAATTGAGATAGCGCAATAACTGGTACATGTAATTCTTTAGCGAGCTTCTTTAATTGACGTGAAATATCAGAAACTTCTTGTTGCCGATTTTCATGATTAGTACCTTCAATTAGTTGTAAATAATCAATGACAATCAGTCCGATTCCGCCTTGTTCTTTAGCCAAACGACGACATTTCGCCCGAATCTCAGCTACTTTAATTCCTGCGGTATCGTCAAGGAAGATCTTCGTTTTAGATAGACTACCCATGGCAACCATTAAATTATCCCATTCTTGCGGCGTCAAGTTACCGGTTCTAAAATGGTTAGCATCTATACTACCTTCAGCACACAGCATTCGACTGACTAAGGATTGGGCACTCATTTCCAAACTAAAAATAGCAACTGGAGTATCATTTTGCGTTCCAACATTTTGAGCAATATTAAGTGCAAAGGCAGTTTTCCCAACAGCCGGACGAGCAGCTAAAATAATTAATTCATCGTCATGTAACCCGGTTGTCATTTTATCCAATTCTGTAAAACCGGTCGATAACCCGGTTACTTCAGAATCATCGGTCGCCAATCGATTAAGTTCCTTCAGGTTATCACTCAAAACATCCCGAATGTTCTTGAATCCTTCTTTATTAGTGGCTTCCGAAACGTTCATAATTGAACGTTCAGCCTCATCAAGTAAATCAGAGACTTCTTCTTCACCCACATAACTACGAGTCACAATTGTGGTCGCAGTTTTGATCAGCTTACGAAGAACTGATTTTTCTTGAACGATTTTCGCATAATAGACAACATTTGCTGCGGTTGGCACGGTTTCAGCCAATTCAACAATATAACTGACACCGCCAATATCATCAACTTGGTTGGCTTTTTCTAATTCCTCACGAATAGTCAGGACATCAATCGGTTTATCCCGATCATTCAAATCGACCATTTTTTCGAAAATTATTTGATGGGCACGCTTAAAAAAGTCATCTGCAGTTAAATACTCCATTGACTCGACTAACGCATCGTTGCTCAAAAAAACAGCACCAAGTACTGCTTTTTCAGCTTCAATATTTTGTGGTTGTGTTTGATCGATTAGAACATCATTATTCATGGTTTACTATCCCTAACTCTTATTTCTCGGAAACATGCACTCGAATGGTGGCAACGATATTAGCAAATAATTTAACTGGAACATTCGTATATCCCATCGTCCTAATAGCATCATTCATTTCCATTTTACGTTTATCCAATTTAATACCATACTGCTCTTCCAAGCCCTGCGCAATTTGTTTGCTTGGAATTGATCCAAATAAACGGCCATCAGTTCCAGCCTTTGCCTTCAGTTCAACCACCGTCTTATCATCTTCCAGTTGCGCCTTAACCTTCTCAGCATCGGCAATCATTTCCGCATGCTTTTTATCTTCAGCATGTTTTTGACCTTCTAACGCACTAATCGCTGCCTTGTTAGCTTGCTTAGCTTTACCTTTTTTAATTAAAAAGTTTTGTGCATATCCATCAGGAACGTCTTTAACTTCTCCACGTTTACCTCGACCTTTAACATCTTCTAAAAAAATAACTTTCATGCTAATCACTCCTCATCTTTTTCTTCATCTTCAGTTCTTGTCAAAATAGCAATTAACTTATCTTTAACTTGTGAAACTGATTGATCTTTAATTTGGGTAGCAGCATTTGATAAATGTCCACCACCGCCCATTTCTTCCATAATGACTTGCACATTGAAGTCACCAACTGACCGTGCGGATACACCAACTGCTCCGTCGTCTCGCAATGTAATTACAAACGACGCATCAATTCCAGTCATATTTAATAACGAATCAGCTGCTTGTGCAGTTGTGACTGAATCATAAACAACATCATCTTCACCTGCACTTAAAGCCATGGTTTTATTTAATAAAGTTACCCGGGAAATTAAATAATTCCGTTGCATATAACTATCAACGTTTTCTTTCATCAATTCCTGAATTAGCAAGCCATCTGCACCAGCTGACCGTAAATAACTAGCAGCATCAAATGTCCGTGTCCCAGCTCTTAAAGTGAATGACTTAGTATCGACTTGGATCCCTGTTAACATTGCAGTGGCTTCCAGCTTATTAATACCTTCAGCATCCCGTGGTTGGTATTCAATCATTTCTGTAATCAATTCACACGTCGAAGAAGCATATGGTTCGATATATACTAAGATTGGATTTTCAGGAAATTCTTCACCACGACGATGGTGATCAATAATCATAACACGACTCTTCAAACGTTCAAATAACGCTTCAGACATTGAAATTTTTGGTTTAGAATGATCGACCATAATTAATAAACTGTTATCCGTTGCTTGGTCCAATGCCTGACTTGCAGTGATGATATGATCTCGTATATCTTGATATCCATCTTCATCAATTTTTTCAAGTAACTTAGCCACATCAGAATGAATGTGATCATCTTCTAAGACAATCCAGCATTCTTGATTGTTCATTTTAGCAATCCGTCGAATTCCTAAACAAGCCCCAATTGAATCCATATCGGGTATTCGATGTCCCTGAACAAAAATTTGATCAGATTCAGTCATCAAATCTTGTAATGTTTGACTAATCATTCTAGCACGCACACGAGTACGTTTCTCCATCGGATTCGTTTTTCCACCATAGAAATGGGCTTGCATCCCATCTGCCTTAACCACAACTTGATCTCCGCCTCGACCAAGTGCCAAATCCAAGTTACTTTGAGCTAATTTAGATAAATTATTTAAATCATTATCACCATAAGCCACCCCAACACTTAAGGTAACTGGTGAGTTTTGTTTCGTCGTGTTCTCTCGAATAACATCTAAAATTGAAAATTTGTTTTGTTCAACTAAATTTAATGAGCTTTGATGCCCTAAAATCAAATAATAATCGTCATCGATTGTTTTAATAAATAGTCCATACTTTTCAGCCCACTCATTTAACTCCGAAGTAATATAATTCCGTAAATTCGATATATCGGAATCGCTCATTCCCTGGCTGATTTCAGCGTAATTATCTAAGTAGATGTTTCCTAAAATAAGTTTTTCATCTTCATATTGTTCTTCTATGTCCGCATAGCGAGTAATATCCATTAGATAGGCAATATTAAAATCAGGCTGAACCAGTAAACTAAATTGTTTATCTTGCCAATTAATTGTTTGGAACCCTTCATCATTTTGATGAGTTTGCAATTCTGCATACAGTTCAGGTTCTACATCTTCAAGTTGAAACCCAATTAAATCCTCGTCACCAACAAACTTAGCTAAGTAAGGATTAATCCATTCGACTTTATTAGTTTCATCAAACACCAAGATACCAATTGGCATCTCTAATAATGCTTGCTGCTCACCATTTTTAATTCGGTATGCTAAATCTTTTAAATATTCATGTGTATCCGTCGCCATTCGCTGTAATAACTCAATTGAAAAATACAGTCCAATTACAATTAAGACCAGCATAATTAGACCATAAATCCAACTAGTCATGAACGCAAAAATAACGCCTAACCCTGAAACCACGACCAAAAATATTGCCAGGGAACGCACATTAGTATTTTTAATAAAGATTGATAAATTTTCTCGATCAAAGAAGTCTTTCATTGTAGCTCCCATCATACTTTTATTCGCCATTTGCACGCATTGTAAAGTACTTACATTTTATCACAAGTTGTACCGTATAAAAATTATAGCCAAAAATAAAAATGTCTTGATAATAACTGAACAAGTGAATTATACTATTTTTAAAGGAAACATTATGTCTTATAAAGAAATATAAAGGAGTGCTTTCACTATGTAAGAATTCTTAACTATTGGCGAACCAATGGCCGTTTTTGCTTCTGAAAACCCAGACTTATCTTTGGTTGACGCAACAAATTTCAAAAAGTTTGTTGCTGGAGCTGAATTAAACGTCGCTATCGGTGTTCAACGATTAGGTCATCAATCACAATATCTATCCGCTGTAGGTGATGACCCGCTCGGACAATTTATTATTAACGAAGTCCACGAAAGTGGAATCGATTCATCTTTAATCGACTTAGACAAAGACCATTGGACCGGCTTTTATCTGAAACAACGTGTAACTAAGGGTGACCCAAGTACCTATTACTTTAGAAAAAACTCAGCAGCAGCTAACTTTAATCATGAAATTTTATCAAAAATTGATTTTAGTGATTTGAAGATTGCTCATCTGTCTGGTATTTTTGCTGCACTCTCGCAAAATGATTTAGATTCCTTAAATCGTCTCAATCAATTATTAATTCAACACAATATTTTTACGACCTTCGATCCTAACTTACGTCCGGCTTTGTGGCCATCACAAGAAGAAATGGTCAAAACTACAAATAAAATAGCAATGAACGCAAATCTTGTCTTGCCAGGAATTAATGAAGGTGAAATATTAATGGGCTCAAGAGATCCTAATGAAATTGCTGATTTTTACTTAAATCAAAGTAAAATCACAGAAACTGTTGTGGTCAAACTAGGGTCCAAAGGCGCATTTATTAAACATAAAGACGGAAGCAGTGAGACAGTTGCTGGATTCAAAGTTGATCAAGTTATTGATACCGTGGGCGCAGGCGACGGTTTCGCAGTAGGTATGATTACCGGATTACTTGAAGGCCAATCGATTTCCGACGCTGTCAGCAGAGGTTGTGCCGTTGGTGCTCTTGCAGTTATGAACCCCGGTGATAACGATGGGTACCCCACACCTAGCGAGCTATCGGACTTTTATAACAAATAGTTTCTGATGTAAAAATAGCACATAAAAATGTGCTATTTTTTTGCATTAATTTGCTCATTCAATCACTTTTGTAGGTTTATTGTTCTATGTCAATTTTAATAATCTTAATTTAACAGAAATGGAAACGATTTCTGTTTTTAAAATAATTTGTGATTTTTTTAATTTAAGACTTGAAAAATAATTAATGACATTATATACTCTTGTTGAGATATCTTAATAAGAACTATCATTTCTTTATTGGAAATCAAAAAAATATCTAAGGAGATTATATACTGTCAGATTTTACAGAAAACTCATTCCGCTTAGACGGACAAGTTGCTTTCGTTACAGGTGCTAGTTATGGTATTGGTTTTGCAATCGCCAGTGCATACGCAAAATATGGTGCAAAAATCGTTTTCAACGATATTAACCAAGAACTTGTAGACAAAGGTATGGCTTCATACAAAGAAGCTGGTATTGAAGCACACGGTTATGTTGCTGATGTAACAAGTGAATCAGCTATGACAGAAGTTGTCGCAAAAATTGAAAAAGAAGTTGGCTCAGTTGATATTTTGGTTAACAATACCGGAATTATCAAACGTACCCCAATGGTAGAAATGAGCGCAGAAGAATGGCGTAAGGTCATTGATATTGATTTAACAGGTCCTTTTATCGTTTCAAAAGCAATTATTCCTTCAATGATTAAAAAAGGTCACGGAAAAATTATTAATATTTGCTCAATGATGAGTGAATTAGGTCGTGAAACTGTTAGTGCATACGCTGCTGCTAAGGGTGGTCTTAAAATACTTACCCGTAACATTTGTTCAGAATATGGTGAAGCGAACATCCAATGTAACAGTATCGGGCCCGGCTACATTGCAACACCACAAACAGCACCATTACTTGAAAAGCAAGCTGATGGTTCACGTCATCCATTTGATCAATTTATTATTGCCAAAACACCAGCTGCACGTTGGGGCGAACCAAGTGATCTCCAAGGACCTGCAGTATTCTTAGCATCACCGGCTTCAGATTTTGTTAACGGACATATTTTATATGTTGATGGCGGTATCTTAGCTTATATCGGAAAACAACCATAGAAAAAACTAAATCATTACTTTGGAGGAGATTATCATGAGTGCAATATCTTATATTATGTCGCTCGGAGCGAGCGTAATGATGCCCATCATATTCCTTATCTTTGGTCTTTTACTTGGATTAGGTGTTGGAAAATCATTAAAATCAGGACTTTCAGTTGGGGTTGGGTTTGTCGGACTAAGTGTCGTGACACAACTTTTAACTACCAACTTAGGGCCTGCCGTTAATTCGATGGTTAAAATTTACAAATTACATTTACACACTTTAGGTATCGGATGGCCAGCAGCTTCGACTGTTGCTTTCGGTACTTAAGTTGGAGCAATTATTATCCCATTGGGACTCGGTGTTAATATTTTAATGTTACTAACTAAGACAACAAAAACACTGAATATCGATTTGTGGAACTATTGGCACTTTGCTTTCATCGGCTCAATTGTATCAATTGCAACTCACAGCTTCCTATAGGGTGCATTTGCAGCAATCATCGTTTACATCATCACTCTATGTGGTGCTGACCGTTCACAAAAAATGGTTGAAAAATTTTATGGTGATGACTTAAAAGGAATTTCTATTCCTCAAGCATTCTGTGTCGGCTTCATTCCTTTTGCAATTGTAGTTAATTGGATTATGGAAAGAATCCCTGGCGTTAACAAAATTGATGTTGACGCTGAAAAACTTCAAAAACGATTTGGTATCTTAGGCGATCCAATTTTACTTGGAGTTATTATCGGTATATTACTGGGTGTATCGGCTTATTATAACGTGGCTAAGACTCTCCAGTTGAGTATTATATTATTCGACTCAAACGCAATCGAAAATTACAGAATCTAGCTGAAAAGTTCGTCAAGATCAGTGATCAAACCCAGTG
>NZ_BJEB01000004.1 GCF_005405445.1 Paucilactobacillus nenjiangensis | reverse complement strand
CGACAACGGAGAAACTAGCAGCTTGATGTTAATGATTGTGAAATTCTAGGTCATCAGTACTTCTTGACAAAGAACCTGTATTTTTACTTGTCGTTAGGATCAGCTACAAAGTAATCATTTTCTTCCATTGCTTCAACTTCGCCCAAACGATAGCCATTTCCAACTTGTGAGAAGAAATCATGGTTCGCTGTGGTAGTTGAAATTCCGTTCATAACAATTGGATTGACATCTTTAGCAGTGTCAGGGAAGAGTGGGTCTTGACCTAAATTCATCAGCGCTTTATTAGCGTTGTAACGAATAAAGGTTAAGACTTCCTCTGTCCAGCCAACTTTATCATACAAAATTGAAGTGTAACGCTCTTCATTATCATAAAGTTCATATAAGAAGTTGTACATCCAATCTTTCATATCTTGTTGTTGGTTATCGGTTAATTCTTTCATACCGAGTTGGAATTTATAACCAACGTAAGTACCGTGAACGGATTCGTCACGAAGAATTAATTTGATAATCTCGGCGACATTGTTTAATTTATTATGGCCTAGGTAATAGAGTGGTGTGAAGAAACCAGAGTAGAATAAGAAAGTTTCTAGAAAGACGTTGGCCACTTTTTTCTTCAATGGATCCACGGTAGGGTCCATATACATATTCGTAATGCGTACAGCCTTATTTTGTAAGAATTCTTCAGTATCCGTCCACTCAAAAATTTCACTGATTTGATCCGGTGTATTTAAGGTTGAAAAAATAGTTGAATAACTTTTGGCATGAACTGATTCCATGAATTGAATATTGTTTAACACGGCAGTTTCATGTTGGGTCCGAACGGTTTGGCGTAACGAGGCCATTCCTTGTTCAGATTGAACCGTATCTAGTAAGGTGAGTCCACCAAAGACATGACCAACTAACCATTGATGGTCTTCGTCTAAGGTGCGCCAGTCATCCATGTCGTTTGACACTGGAATCCGGGTATCTAACCAGAATTGTTCCGTTAATTTTTCCCAAGTGGCTTTGTCAATGGCGTCATTGACTTGATCCCAATTGACGGCTTTAAATTGTTTAATTTGTTTGAAATCGGACATTGATAATACTCCTTAAATTAGATTACACAGCTTTCGCATTGGTTTGCACCAACTTCTTCTTCACCATCTGTAAAGGTCCGGATGTAATAAATTGACTTGATTCCCTTACGGAAAGCATAGTGACGAAGGATATTAAGATCACGAGTTGTCATTTTGTTAGTATGACCATCTTTCCATTCATAAGTACCTGCTGGAATGGTTGAACGCATAAATAAAGTGAGACTCAATGACTGATCAACGTGTTCTTGAGCTGCAGCGTAAACGTTGATGACTTTACGCATATCCATATCGTATGCTGACTTATAGTATGGCATAGTTTCATTCGAAAGGTAAGGAGCTGGATAATAAATTTTACCAATTTTCTTTTCCTGACGTTCTTCCACCTTGTTGATGATTGGATGTAGGCTGGCAGTGGTGTCATTGATATAAGAAATTGAGCCATTTGGTGCAACGGCTAAACGGTTTTGGTTATAAAGACCATCTTTTTTAACGTTATCACGCAGGGTTGCCCAGTCTGCAGTGGTTGGAATGAAGATGCCTTCGAATAATTCTTTGACACGGTCAGATTGAGGACCAAAGTCGTCAGCGACGTACTTATCAAAGTATGAACCATCGGCATAATCACTATTTTCAAAATTATGGAAAGTCGTTTGGCGTTCGCGAGCAATTTCGTTAGAAGCAACTAATGTCCAGTAGTTCAATAGCATGAAGTAGACACCCGTAAATTCAACGGATTCAGGCGCACCATATTCAATTTGGTTTTTAGCTAAGAAACTGTGAAGTCCCATGGCACCTAAACCAATTGAATGAGCTAAATCATTGCCGTTTTGAACAGTTGGAACTGATTCAATATGAGAATTATCAGTAACGAAAGTTAAGGCACGAGTCATCGCACTCACTGACTTACCAAAATCAGGTGAAGTCATTAAGTTAACAATATTAGTAGAACCTAAGTTACAACTAACGTCGGTTCCCATAGTTTTATATTCTTGTTTGTCGTTAACAGTACCAGGCGTTTGAACTTGCATAATTTCTGAACACAAGTTACTCATAATGATTTTACCTTGGATAGGGTTCGCACGATTGGCAGTGTCAACGTTGACAACATAAGGGTAGCCAGATTCTTGTTGTAATTTACTAATTTCATCTTCTAATTCACGAGCAGGAATCTTAGTTTTTTTGATGGTGTCGTTAGCCACCATATTGTCATATTCAGCGGTAATGTCGACATATGAGAATGGCTTACCATATTCACGTTCAACATCATATGGGCTAAACAAGTACATGTCTTCGTTATTTTGAGTTAATTCATAAAATTTATCAGGGACGGTGACACCAAGTGACAATGTCTTGAGACGAATTTTTTCGTCAGCATTTTCCTTCTTGGCAGATAAAAATTGCACGATATCTGGATGGAAAACTGATAAATAAACCACACCGGCACCTTGACGTTGGCCTAATTGATTGGAATATGAGAAACTATCCTCCAACAATTTCATCACAGGAACAACACCACTAGCAGCGCCTTCGATATGTTTGATGGGATCGCCAGCAGCACGTAAATTACTGAGGTTAATACCAACACCGCCACCAATACGTGACAGTTGCAAGGCGGAATTGATGGTCCGTCCAATGGTATTCATATCATCAGTCGTGGAAATTAAGAAACAAGA
Organism: Paucilactobacillus nenjiangensis; assembly: GCF_005405445.1. Lineage (GTDB taxonomy): Bacteria > Bacillota > Bacilli > Lactobacillales > Lactobacillaceae > Paucilactobacillus > Paucilactobacillus nenjiangensis. The sequence continues at coordinate 49,728 of NZ_BJEB01000004.1, read as the reverse complement.
TACCAATTCACCACGACGTTTCCGACCAGCATTTAAAAATGATGGAGTCGCAGGTTGATAACGTTGGTGCACCATTTCATCAGCTAATGACATCGCTAAATCTTCATTACCATCAGCAAAATACAAAGCGTTCATTGCTACACGGTCAATGTAGTTTTCCAAATAAAACGCATTGTCATCAGTCTTTAAGGCATACTGTGCATAGAATTTGTAAGCTGCCATAAATGATTTGAAATGGAAGTTTTCGCCCTTCAAATAATTATAGAGACTTTCGACAAATGAAAAATCGTATTGATTGAAAAATTCAGGTTCGATGTAATCATTATCGATGAGGTAATCAAACCGATCGCGTAAATCTGTGAATTCTTTGGTATTTGGCACCACGTTTTGTTTGATAAAGGTATCCAGTGCTTCTTTATCCTTGTTGAGTGGGATTTGGTTGTTGACAGGGATGTTGATTTCGTTGTTTAAATCGAAATATGTAACATCGCTCAATTCTTTTAACGACATAATTTTAACCTCTTTCTTCATATAACTAGACAAAAGAAGACGGATCCGGTAAGACCCGTCTTCATGCATTCAAAAAATTTAACTGTCTAGATTGCCAATTTGCTTAACACATCTGGACGAAAACCTGTGAATGATTCGCCGTTGCCTAATTTAACTACTGGCGTAGCTTGGAAACCTTCAGCTTTTAAACTATCAATAAATTCTGGTTGTTCGTCGATGTTATGTTCCACAAACTCCACATTGTGTTCATCAAGGAAACGCTTTGTCATTTTGCATTGCATGCAATTATTTTTTGAAAATAATACTACTTTACCCATATTCTTCACCCTCGTAACAGCTTTTTTTTAATGTTCTGTGCTTATAAGTATACCGCGTGAATTTGAAAAAGCAACCATAAAACACCACATATTGTTACATTTTAAAATAAAAAACACCACATATTGTGGTGTACTAACATTTTGTAAGCAGCAATTAAATTGTATTTTTTTTTTCGTTAATAAGATATGATGGAACCATACTTAATTTGGAGACGAGAAAATGAACAACCATTATTATACACAAAATCCGGATGTAATTCATCAAGAACGAACTTGGAATTTTGAATTACGCGGTCATAATTTTAAATTCACTACTGACAACGGTGTTTTTTCAAAACAATCAGTTGATTATGGTAGTCGAGTTTTAATTGATAGTTTTGACACAGCCGATTTACCTGCCGGTAAAATTTTAGATCTTGGTTGTGGTTATGGTCCAATTGGACTATCGTTAGCGCACGCATATCCCGAACGAACCGTTGATATGGTTGATGTAAATGAACTGGCGTTGGAGTTGGCTCGGGCTAATGCCACCGCTAATGAGATTAAGAATATTTCGATTAATAGCTCAAACGCTTATGAAAATGTGACTGATCAATATGCGTCCATTGTTTCAAATCCGCCAGTCAGAGCAGGGAAAAGTGTTGTCGACGATTTTATTACGGAAGCTAAAGAACATTTAATAGATGATGGAACGTTGTGGATTGTTTTACAAAAAAAACAAGGGGCCCCTTCTGCTAAAAAATTAATGACCAGTGTCTTTGGCCATTGTGAAGTGGTGAAACGAGATAAGGGCTATTATATTTTAAAAAGTGTTAAGGTAGGAGATTAGCTTTAATGAACATGGAACAAAGTCAATTTTATATGACTGAAGCAATCAAAGAGGCTAAGCAGGCGTTGCTCGTTGATGAAGTGCCCATCGGTGCGATTGTGGTCCACGATGGGGTTATTATCGGTCGTGGTCATAACATGCGTGAACGATTTCAAAATGTGACCTTTCATGCAGAAATGTTAGCCATTGAGGAAGCCTGTACTAATTTGCATAGTTGGCGCTTAGAAGATTGCGAACTATATGTCACATTAGAACCATGCATGATGTGCAGCGGGGCAATTGTCAACTCCAGAATTAAGATGGTTTATTATGGCGCGAGTGATCCTAAAGCCGGGACGGTTGATAGCTTGTATCATCTATTAAATGATCAGCGCTTAAATCATCAAGTGCAGGTGGTCTCTGGAGTGTTAGAGTCAGAATGTAGTCAAATGCTAACTGATTTTTTTAGAGCGATTCGTAAACGACGCAAAGAAGCCAAACGATTACGACAAACTGACTAGCATTTTTTAATCAGATATAGTATGATTGTTATTGCCGAAAGGCCTTAGGGCGAGGGCGCTCTTACGAACCGTGTCAGGTCCGGAAGGAAGCAGCACTAAGTTTGCAGTACCTTGTGCCTTAAGTTTTTAAGATAATTAGCAGATTGGCGTGATAGCTCACGGCCAATCTTTTTTTATACAAATTAAATTGAAACCGCAGATTTTCATCACACGAAAAAAGTAAAAATGAAGTATAATTATTTACATAGATTTTTATCGGGAAAGGAAAAAGTAGATGAGTTATCAAGCATTGTATCGAGTTTGGCGCCCACAACGGTTTGACGAGATTGTTGGGCAACAAGTAATTACTACAACTTTAAAAAATGCGTTAATTTCGAATCAAACGAGTCATGCCTATTTATTTACCGGACCACGTGGAACGGGTAAAACATCCGCAGCAAAAATTTTTGCCAAAGCCATCAATTGCCATTTCTTAAAAGATGGTGAGCCTTGTAATGAATGTGAAACGTGTAAGGAAATTACCAATGGACAATTAAATGATGTAATCGAAATTGATGCGGCATCTAATAACGGGGTTGAAGAAATTCGGGATATTCGGGATAAGGCAAAGTATGCGCCGACGATTGCTGATTACAAAGTTTACATTATTGATGAAGTGCATATGTTATCAACTGGTGCATTTAACGCGCTACTGAAAACCTTAGAAGAACCACCTGCAAACGTTGTGTTTATTTTGGCAACCACGGAGCCGCATAAAATTCCATTGACCATTATTTCCAGAACACAACGCTTTGATTTTCGCCGGATTTCTGCTGACCAAAGTTTCGAACGAATGAAATATATTTTGGGAGAAAAACATGTCGAGTATGATGAACAAGCTTTATGGGTCATCGCTCGCGCAGCTGAAGGTGGAATGCGGGATGCCTTGAGTATTTTGGATCAAGTGATTTCATTTAGTAACAATAAAGTTGAAATTGAAAATGCGCTCTTAGTGACAGGTAGTGTGACTAAAGGCTTGTTACACCAATACGTGACCCAAATCACGGATCATGATGGTGCACAGGCACTAGAAACCATGCAAAGTATTATGAATGAAGGAAAAGATGGCCAACGGTTCATTGAAGATTTAATTTCCTTTATTCGAGATATCTTGTTGTATCAAAAAGCACCAGAGATGGTGAACGTTGAAAGTACTGGCTTAACGACGGATGAGTTGACGCAATTAGGCACGAAAGTTTCAGAAGAAGTGTGGTATCAAGCCATTGATACGTTAAATGAAATTCAACAAGAAATGCGGTTTACAACCCATCCAGATGTCTATTTGGAAGTTTTAACCATTAAATTGGCTCAATTAACTGGTCAACCAGTGCCGAGTCAAGCCGCACCAGCTGGCGAGGTTGAAGACGCTCGTGTGGATCAATTGCAGCAACAAGTTGTTAAAATGCAGGCTGAAATCAAACAATTGGCGCACAACAAAGCACCAGTGGCTACACAAAAGGCTACCAAAAAACCACGGGTTAATACGAATAAAAAAGAACCCAAAGTTAATCTCACTAAGGTATATCCAATCTTGGAGACTGCGACTAAAGAAGATTTGGTTAATTTGCGAGATTTATGGGGCGATATGTTGGACATGCTGACTGTGCCGCAGCGGTCGATGCTTCACGTTTCAACGCCAGTCGCTGCGAGTGCAGCCGGTGTGATTGTGTCATTTGAATATAGCTTGCTCTATCAAGAAGCAGCAGATGATACTGAATTGTTAACGATGATGCACGATAATCTGGAAAAACTCAGTGGAAGCGCCCGAGACATTATTTTTGTTTCTAAAGAACAGTGGCCGCATATTCGACAAGGCTATATCGACCAATTGGCTGGTAAAAAGCAAGCTGGTGAAACCACCAATGAAGATCAACCGGACGAAGAACAAACTGAGTCAGAAGAAAATAACACAGTTCAAACACAAAAAGATGATAAGATAGTTAGTGAAGCCCAAGAATTATTTGGCGAAGATATTGTTGAAATTAAAAATGACTAATAAAAAAAGGTGGAAATTAATATGATGCGCGGAATGGGAAATATGCAACAAATGATGAAACAAGCTCAAAAGATGCAAAAACAAATGGGCGAAGAACAAGAAAAATTAAATGCCCAAGAATTTATTGGTAACGCACCAGATGATATGGTTACAGCTACCTTTACAGGTGATAAGAAGCTTAAAGATATTTCCATCAATCCAGAAGCAGTTGATGCTGATGATGTAGATATGCTTGAAGATTTAGTGGTTGCTGCTGTTAATGATGGCATTGCTAAAATTGATGATGCCACCCAAAAAACAATGGGTAAATATACTAACGGCTTAGGTATGTAGGAGAAATTTATGCAATATCCAGAACCAATTGCACAACTAATTGAAAGCTATATGAAGCTACCGGGGATTGGTAATAAAACCGCGACCCGTTTAGCTTTTTATACTATTTCAATGCAAGATGATGATGTGACTAATTTTGCAAAATCGTTGCTATCGGCGAAACGAGATTTACATTTCTGCAGTATTTGTGGCAACTTAACAGAAGATGATCCATGTCCAATTTGCCAAGATAAGTCACGAGACCAGTCGACGATTTTAGTGGTTGAAGAACCAAAAGATATTATTTCAATGGAAAAAATGAAAGAATATCATGGCTTATATCATGTTTTACATGGTGTGTTGTCTCCGATTGAAGGAACCGGTCCGGAGGATATTAATATTCCGTCGTTATTAACTCGTCTGCAAAAAGACGACACGGTGAAAGAAGTAATTGTAGCGACGAATGCTTCGTCGGAAGGTGAAGCCACGGCAATGTACTTGTCGAGATTAATTAAGCCTGCTGGGATTAAGGTCACTCGTTTGGCACACGGGCTTTCGGTCGGAGCAGATATCGATTACGCCGATGAAATGACTTTATTTAAGGCTGTTGAAGGACGAACTGAACTGTAGAAAAGGTGATGGCTGATGTTTAACAGAGTTAATAAACGCATCAAAGCTGAATATGACGATCAATTGCTCGAATTGGTTTACAATGCGAAGGCTAGTTGGGACCAAGCACAAGAAACTGAGCAAGCAGTTTATGAAAGCAATGTTACTAATGAACTAGAAATGCAGACATTATTGCAAAAGCAGAAATATATGTATTTATTTCGTGAAGCACGGCGGCGCGAAGTACACGGCTAAACTTAAAGATGGGGTGTAATTTGATGAACGGACAATTTATTTCTTTTGAAGGACCTGATGGCGCTGGAAAAACCAGTGTTTTAAAGGCTATTGGGGAAGAATTACGGGTAAAATACGGGGATAATTTGATGTTAACTCGTGAACCCGGTGGAAACAAAATTTCCGAATCAATCCGTAATATTATCTTAGACCCCATTAATACCGAAATGGATGTCAGAACTGAAGCGTTACTCTATGCAGCGGCCCGGCGTCAACATTTAATGGAAACCGTGATTCCAGCCTTGAAGGCAGGAAAATTAGTGATTTCCGATCGATATGTTGATAGCTCAGTGGCTTATCAAGGTGGCGGCCGTGAAATCGGTGAACAAGCCGTGTGGCAAATGAACCAATTTGCCATTGATGGATTGGAACCTGATTTGACGGTTTATTTGGATATTGAATCTGAAGAAGGAATTCGCCGGATTAAAACACATCGCACCGATGAAATTAATCGACTTGATGTCGAGGCATTAGAATTTCACCAACGGGTTCGGAAGTCGTATTTAAATCTTTTGGAACAAAATCCAGAACGCATTAAATTAGTTGATGCGAGCCAACCGTTAGACAAAGTTTTACAAGATGTTAAAGAAACAATGTTGCAAAAGTATCCGAACCTGTTTTAATATTAATTAAACAATACTGGTAAAGGGAGTGTGACAATGATGAAAATGATTATAGCAATTGTTCAAGACAAAGATAGTAATATTTTAAGTAATGAATTTATTGAAGCAAATATTCGTGCAACTAAATTATCATCAACGGGAGGCTTTCTGCGTTCCGGTAATACGACCTTTTTAATTGGTATCGAAGATGAACGGATTGAGGAAGTGTTAAGTTTAATCAAAAAGACTTCCCACACCCGCGGTCAATTTATGACCCCACAGGTTAATATGGATGTCTCAATGGATGCATCTGCCGCTTATCCGGTTGAAGTTCAAGTTGGAGGGGCAACCGTCTTTGTACTTCCTATCGAACAGTTCCATCAATTCTAGAGGATAGTAAATCAAATATGAACGAAACAATGACCATTCTTGATCAGTTGGAGCAATCGCAACCACAGATTGTTACCCGATTTAAGAAAATTATTGAGAATAATGAATTGGCGCATGCGTATTTATTTGCAGGTCCTTCAGGAGCAGGTAAGTTTCAGCTTGCCCAATGGATTGCGATGCGTTTATTTTGTTTACATGTAGAAAATAATCAGCCTGACGAAACTTGCGAAGAGTGTCAACGAATTTTATCCGGGAATCATCCAGATATTGTCGAAGTTGAACCCGATGGTCGTCAAATCAAAGTTGATCAAGTTCGGTATTTAAAGTCCGAATTTTCTAAAAGTGCTGTCGAAGGCTCAATCAAAATTTTTATGATTAAGCAAGCTGATAAGATGACAGTCAATGCTGCCAATAGTTTATTGAAGTTTCTGGAAGAACCCGAAGGCGACTTTATTGCCTTTTTGATGACTGCCAACAAAAGCTCGATTCTACCAACGATTCAATCACGCAGTCAAAGTGTTGAGTTTCTTCCTATTAGTAAAACTAGGTTAATCGAGTTACTTCAAAAAGATGGTATTACTAAGTCACAATCCCAATTTGCTTCAGGATTGACTAATTCAATTGATCAAATTAAGTTGTGGCTTGAAGATGATTGGCTCGACAATGCCCAAAAAGCCGTGATTGATTGGTATGTGTTATTAGGGAATCATGATTTGCAAAGCTTTATTGCCGTGCAAAAAGAAATGATGCCTCTCGCTAAGCAACGTGACCGGCAACAAACCATGTTGGATATGATTATGTTAATTTGGCGTGATACAATTATTGAAGCGAACCAACGAGATACTGGCGAAATTAGTTATCAAGCTGCTACAGCTCAGATTGAACAAGTTGTTGGTAAAACAGCGACGAAAAAAATTACCAATATCGCGCAGTTAACTTTAGAACTGCGCCGGAAGCTAGATCAAAATATTAGCTTTCAGAATATAGTAGAACAATTAACGATTAAGATATTAGATACACTACGTGGCTAACGCGGAGGATAAAAATGACTGACAGAATTGATAAGCGAGAAGTTTATGACCGTTTTGCGCAAGTAACTAAACAGACGCAAGAGCTATTAGATAGTATGGAACAGTTAAAGGCCGACATGACGGAAATCTTGGAAGAGAATGCTGAACTGTCTGTTGAAAACGACCATTTACATACAGTTATTAAAGATATTAAAGGTGAAAGTACCGAAGATGATGGGTTGTCCATGCCACGTCAAAATCTGCAAAAGATTTACGAACAGGGCTTTCATGTTTGTAATGAATATTACGGTAAGCGGCTCGATTATAATGAATCATGCACGTTTTGCCTGGATGTCATTTTTGGTAGACAATAACCAAAATTCAAAAAAGCGTGTAAGATGACGTTCAACTGATTGGTTCCTAAAATAATTATGTTAATATTAAAATTAAGCTCTGCATGTCGACTAAAGAGATGTAGGGCTATTATTATTGAATTAAAAGCTTATTAGTCAAAGGAGAAAATATTTTGCAACGTCAACATAGTTTTGATCAGACCGAGTTAGGCACGCTTTATTTAGTACCGACTCCGATTGGAAATCTCCAAGATATGACTTTTCGGGCAGTTGATACTTTAAAAACGGTAGATTTGATTGCTGCCGAAGATACACGTAATACCCAAAAATTATTAAATCATTTTGAAGTTGAAACCAAACAAATTAGTTTCCATGAACATAATACGGCGCAACGCATTCCACAATTAGTGGAAAAATTATTGACTGGGATTTCGATTGCTCAAGTGAGTGATGCGGGGATGCCTTCCATTTCTGATCCTGGTAAAGAGTTAGTCGCTGCGGCCATCCAAAACGATATTCCGGTCGTGCCGTTACCAGGTGCTAATGCCGGCTTGACAGCATTAATTGCTTCTGGATTAGAACCGCAACCATTTTATTTTTATGGATTTTTAGGACGAAAGCCTAGCTTCCAAAAACAAGAATTAACGGAATTGGCTAAGCATCAAGAAACCTTAATTTTTTATGAATCACCACATCGAATCGCAAAAACTTTAGTCAATATGATTGAAATTTTTGGGGCTGACCGGCAGGCTGTTTTAGCCAGAGAATTAACTAAAAAGCATGAGGAGTTCTTGAGAGGAACGCTGGTCGAACTGCAAGCGTGGGCTACCGAAGATAACGTTCGTGGAGAGTTCGTCATGTTAGTGGCAGGTAATGATGCTGAAGAGGTTGATGAAGAAGTGATTAATTTGTCTCCCGTTGAAGAAGTATCCCACTTAATTGATTCAGGTTTGACAACTAATGCTGCAATTAAACAAGTGGCCAAGCGCAGAGAAATTAACCGACAAGATTTGTACAAGGATTATCACGAAATTTAATAAATGGAGAGTGAGAAAAATTGGCAGACAATGAATTTAAAATGAATCATACTGTGACCTATTATGAATGTGATCCACAAGGCGAAGTAACAGTTGGAATGCTGATTAATCTCGCCATCCTGGTATCTGAAGAACAATCACAAGCAATTGGGGTAGGACCTGACGTTGTCGCTCAATTTGGCGGTGGTTGGGTGATTACCAGTTATAATATTGAAATTAGTAAATTACCAAAAGTAGACGAAACTATTGTTTTGAGTACTCGAGCTACTTCGTATAACCGCTACTTTGCCTTTCGAGAATTTTGGATTCGTGACCAAAATGGGCAGGAATATGCCCATATCTCAAGTATGTTTGTTTATATGGATTTGACTACGAGAAAAATTGTGCAAATACCAGCCGAAATTATCAAACCGTTTCATTCTGAAGAGGTAAAACGTATTCCACGAGTGGGAAAATTAGAGGGCTTTACTGAAGATGATTCAATTTTGCAACAAGACTACCATGTTCGCTATTTTGATATTGACTCTAATCAGCACGTCAACAATGCCCATTATTTTGACTGGATGCTAGACGTGCTCGGGGAAGACTTTCTAAAGTCTCATCAGCTGAAAAAGATGTTGATTAAATATGATTTAGAAGTTCGCTATGGCAAAGATGTGGTTAGCAGTGAGGTATCCATAGATGACCAAGCACTGTTGACGAAACACAAAATTGGTACTAAAGGCGAATTAAATGCCGAAGCAAATTGTTGGTGGGAAAAACGCGCGTAAGCGCATTCTTGTGGTAAACTAAAAAGGAACAATATTTCTCAGGAGGTTGGGCGGAATGTCAATTTTAGTTGCTGGTGGTGCAGGTTACATCGGTTCACATATGGTGGCCAGATTAATCGAAAAAGGTGAAAGTGTCGTAGTTGTTGATAATTTATCAACAGGTCATAAAAAAGCTATTGATGCCAAAGCCAAATTTTATCAAGGAGATGTGCGAGATCGAGATTTTCTAAATCATGTCTTTGATACTGAAGATATTGACGCAGTCGTACATTTTGCTGCTTTTTCAGTTGTTCCAGAATCTATGAAAAAGCCTTTGAAGTATTTTGATAATAATACAGGTGGCATGATTACCTTATTGGAAACAATGGTTGATTATGACGTGAAAAAGATTGTCTTCTCGTCAACTGCTGCAACCTATGGTGTTCCTGATTCTGTTCCTATAAAAGAAACAGATACCCAAAAGCCAATCAATCCTTACGGCGAAAGTAAGTTGATGATGGAAACAATGATGCACTGGGCAGATGTTGCCTACGGTGTTAAATTTGTTCCATTGCGTTACTTCAATGTGGCTGGAGCTAAAGAAGATGGTAGTATTGGTGAAGATCACGGACCTGAAAGTCATTTAGTACCAATTATTTTGCAAGTCGCACAAGGTAAACGTGACGAACTTAAAATTTTTGGCACTGATTACGACACTCCAGATGGCACCAATGTCCGTGATTATGTCCACGTGATGGATTTAGCTGATGCTCATATCCTAGCTTTGAAGTATCTAAGTGAAGGCCATGACAGTCGTGCATTTAACCTCGGTTCTTCAACCGGCTTTTCGAACCGTCAAATGGTGGAAGCCGCTCGTGATGTAACGGGTAAGCCAATTCCAACTGTCGATGCACCTCGTCGTGGTGGAGATCCAGATACATTGGTCGCTGAAAGTAAAGATGCTCGTGAAATTTTAGGCTGGAAGCCAAGATTTGACGACGTCCACGAAATCATCAAAACCGCATGGAAGTGGCACGAAACACATCCAAATGGATATGAAGATAGATAATTAATTATTTGAGTAAAGCTACCGGACAAAAAGTTCGATAACTTTACTCTTTTTTGATATCAAGTTACTATTGCAATGTTAATGGTTGTGGTAAGATAGTTGATGTTTACTTGAAAGGACGTACTAATGAAGATTCTGTCAATAGATACATCTAACGCACCTATGGCCATTGCCTTGGTTGAGGATAAGCAGTTAGTTGCTGAAACAACCCTAAATATCACTAAAAATCATAGCGTATTTCTGATGCCGGTCATTGAACAATTAATGCAAATGGCTAGCTGGACGCCACAACAATTAAATCGAATTGTAGTGGCGCAAGGACCAGGCTCATATACAGGTGTGCGGATTGCAGTCACCACGGCCAAAACATTAGCTAGTACTTTGAACATTGAATTAGTTGGTGTTTCGAGTTTAGAAGTATTAGCAAAGGCACCAATTGAGTTAACAGGTTTACCAGTCGTTAGCATTTTTAATGCACGTAGAAATACTGCCTTTGCCGGTGGATATCAACTTAAAAATAATCAATTGCAGACATTTATCCCAGAAGCTCATTATGAATTGGCAGATTTAATTAGCCAAATTAATGCTAATCAACAGCCTGTCATGGTAGTTGGTGAAATCATACCGGAATTTAAAGACCAATTTATGAATAATACTAATTTGGTAACCTTTGGCAATGCACAATCACAATTTCCATCAGCTTTTCAATTAGCCTTAATTGGAACGGATAGACAGTCAGTAGAAGACATCGATGGCTTCGTCCCAAATTATTTGAGAATTACGGAAGCCGAAATGAATTGGCAAAAATCTCATCCAGGAGAATCAAAGAAATCATATGTTCGCGAAGTTTAAAAAATGGGTGAATCTAACACGTCAAAAACAAAGACGTGAAGAGATTGCACAAACAATTGAGTTAAAGAACGCAATTATTAATATTAATGATTGCGATTATTTTGTTGCGCGCGCCCAAGTCACGGATGTGCCAGAAATCTTGGAAGTTGAAAGAAAAATATATGGAGCGACCCCCTGGAATGAATCAGCATTTCTTCAGGAAATCCGTCGTCGCCGTGATCGGTTATATTTAGTCGTGCGCAAAAACGATAAATTATTGGGCTTTGCTGGTTGTTCTTTTAATCGACAAACCAATGAAGCACATATCACTAATATTGCGATTAGTCCTGAATATCAAAGCAAGGGAATTGGCGGCTACCTGATTCACAAACTAATTCGTAAAGCTTCTTTGATTAATATGGAGAAGATGACGTTAGAAGTTCGTCGTAGTAATGTGGCTGCACAACGGTTATATAAAAAGATTGGGTTCATTGTGACTGGTAAAAAAGCCGGCTACTATTTTGGTGATCATGAAGATGCACTAGATATGGAACTTGATTTGAGTTATTTGAAGGGAAAATAAAGATGGATAAACGAAAATTAATCCTCGCGTTTGAGACTAGTTGTGATGAAACTAGTATCGCAGTCGTGGAAAACGGTGAAAAAATATTATCAAATATTGTAGCGACTCAAATTGATAGCCATCAACGTTTTGGTGGCGTGGTTCCTGAAGTTGCCAGTCGTCATCACATTGAACAAATCACCCATTGTCTGACTGAAGCACTGGAAGTTGCCGACGTGGATTATGATGATTTAAGCGCTGTGGCGGTAACTTATGGCCCTGGGCTAGTTGGTTCATTATTAATCGGTGTAACGGCCGCTAAAGCCGTTGCATTTGCACATAATTTGCCATTAGTACCGGTCAACCATATGGCCGGCCATATTTATGCTGCTAGATTTGTCGATCAATTTCAGTATCCACAAATGGCGCTGCTGGTGTCTGGCGGTCATACCGAAATCGTGTATATTAAATCTGAATATGATTTTGAAATTCTGGGTGAGACACGAGATGACGCTGCCGGTGAAGCATATGACAAAATTGGCCGTGTCTTAGGAGTTAATTATCCAGCGGGAAAAACGATTGATGAATGGGCGCACGAAGGTAGTGACACATTTGATTTTCCTCGGGCAATGATTAAAGAAGATAATTATGATTTCAGTTTTAGTGGGTTAAAAAGTGCCTTCATCAACACAGTGCATAATGCCGAACAACGGGATGAAGAGTTAAACAGTCGTGATTTAGCTGCTAGCTTTCAACAAAGTGTTGTGGACGTTTTGGCAAGCAAAGTTGAACGAGCTTTGTTAGATCATCCAGTCAAACAATTTGTCGTTGCAGGTGGAGTAGCTGCTAATAAAGGATTGCGGAGTCGAATTGAACGTGATTTACAAACTAAATTTCCCAACGTTCAATTGTTAATGGCACCCTTAAAGCTGTGCGGAGACAATGCCGCAATGATTGGTGCAGCAGGTCAAGTGGCATTTGACCACAAAAAAAGAACCGACATGAGTTTAAATGCGGTTCCTGGTTTATCATTTTAATCAAATTGTTCTAATTCTTCAGCGGCTTGTGTCCAGTTGGCTTCAACAATCTCGAGTTTTTCAGCTAAGTCGTTGAGTTCTAATTGTAAATCACCTAATTTCGTTCCATCGGATGCATTATCAGGATCAGCCATTTGTGTTTCAATGGCTGTTTTTTTGTCCTCTAATTGATTCATTTCAGTTTCAAATTGTTCAACGCGGCGCTCAACTTTTCGCCGTTCACGTTGTTGTTCTTTGTTTTGTTGGTAATTGGTGGTAGGTCCTTTTTCCGTGGAACTGGCGGTCTCTGTGACGGCATGCTTCTCTAATTCAAGCAGATAGTCGTCATAATCACCTTCGTAGACGGCAGAGTTATTTTCACTCACCGCTAGAATTTGAGTGGCAACTTGGTTAATAAAATAACGGTCATGAGAAATGAAGAGAACCGTTCCATCAAATTCATTAATTGCGTGTTCCAGAACTTCACGACTATCAATATCCAAATGGTTCGTCGGTTCATCTAACACTAGAAAGTTAGAATGTTCAAATGACAATTTTGTCAGTTGCAGACGGGCTTTTTCGCCACCACTGAGTGAACTGACAGTTTTAAAGACGTCATCACCGATGAATAAGAAACTACCTAACAGGGTTCTGATTTCACGTTCATCGACGGTTGGATAATCATCCCAAATTTCTTGCAAAACGGTTTTGTTGGGATGCAAGACTTGTTGTTCCTGGTCGTAGTAACCAACTTTCACGTTCGCACCAAGTTTAACGTCACCACTAATTTTGGGAATCATTGATAAAATCGTGCGAATCATCGTTGATTTACCAATCCCGTTTGGCCCGATAACACCAAGTCGATTGGGTTTTACCAGCTCAAAATTGATTGGGCCGGCGATTTTTTTGTCATCATAACCGATAGCAAGTTCATCTGCTCTCAGGACGATATTACCGCTGGGCGAATCTTGTTTGAAGGTAAAGTGAATGGATTGATCATCTGTGGTTGGTCGATCCATGACTTTCATCTTGTCCAGTTGTTTTCGTCTGGCCTGGGCCCGTTTAGTCGTTGAAGCACGAACGATATTTCGATTAACGAAGTCTTCAAGCTTATTGATTTCAGCTTGCTGATGTTCGTAATGTTTCATCTCAGTCTTTAAATCTTCGGCCTTTAGGTCCATAAATTGTGAATAGTTCCCGGTATAGTGTTTCAATGTTCCTTGGCTCATATCATAAACTTCATTTACGACCCGATCCAAAAAGTATCGGTCATGAGACACGATTAATAGGGCACCGCTGTAATTTTTCAAAAAGTCTTCTAACCAACCCAAAATGGTCATATCTAAATGGTTAGTTGGTTCATCTAAAATGAGTAAATCAGGCTTTTGCAAAAGTAACTTAGCTAGTGCCAATTTTGTCTTTTGTCCACCGGAAAGACTGCTGACAACAGTTTGATATTCGTCTGCAAAGCCAAATCCGTTTAACACACCGCGCATTTGGCTTTCAATTTCAAAACCGCCGTTACTGGCATAATTGGACTGTAATAAATCATATTGACGTAAGACGTCAGCATATTCGTCTGTTGATGAATCAAGAGTGGCAATTTTATTTTCTAGGACATGGATTTTATTTTCCTGTTCATGCAAATCTGCGTAAACGGTGTCTAATTCATTCCAGATGGTTAAACTACTGTCCAAGCCTTGATCTTGAGCTAGATAGCCGATGGTGGTATCTTTTTTGGTACTAATTTCGCCTTCGTCAGGTTGAGTGATTTGTGCAAGCATTTTTAAGAGTGTGGTTTTACCAGCACCATTGCGACCGACTAATGCCACTCGTGAACGATCCTGAACTTGCAAATTAACATTTTTAAAAAGATATTCGCTGCCAAATCTGCGAGCAACGTTTTGTGTTTGTAAAATTATCATGTGTTTACCTCGAAATATAATACTAAAATTGTAGCATAATTAAGCAGTAAACCGTATCAAAACAAAAAAATGATAGCGTTTTATTTGAAAGAAGTTTCACAATCTAGTTACATATGCTACAATTGACGGTGAAGTAAATTTCACAAGCAGGAGGATGAGTTATGACAAGTAAGAAGATTCCTCGCGCCACAGCCAAACGATTACCCATTTATTATCGCTATTTAAATATATTATTAGATGCTAATAAACATCGTGTATCATCGACAGAATTATCACAAGCGGTTCAAGTTGATTCTGCAACTATTAGGAGAGATTTTTCCTATTTTGGTGAGTTGGGGAAGCGTGGATACGGATATGACGTTGAGGATTTATTGAATTTCTTTAAAGAAATTCTAAATCAAGATAAGTTAACGAACGCAGCTTTAATTGGTGTTGGTAATTTAGGACATGCACTTTTGAATTTCAATTTTCACAAGAACAGTAATGTTCGGATTAGTGCAGCCTTTGACGTGAACGATTCAATCATTAACACAGTTCAAAGCGGGGTACCAATCTACTCTGTTGATGACCTGGATCAACAATTACGGGACCAACAAATTGACGTCGTTATCTTATCAGTGCCATCTGAAACTGCTCAAGCAGTAACAGATCAAATTGTTAAAGTTGGCGTACGTGGTATCTTGAACTTTACACCGCTCAGATTAGCAGTGCCAAAAGATGTCAGAGTACAAAACGTTGATTTAACCAATGAATTGCAAACATTAATTTATTTTATTGATCATTACAATGCTAATGACGAACAAGCATAATTAAGTCAGCCCAATCGTGGGTTGGCTTTTTTTGATAAATGTGGTTAATTCTTGCAATTTAATCTGAAAATGATATAGTAGATTTTGTGATTAGCACTCAAAGGTTTTGAGTGCTAAAAATAAAATGATGGAGGGATAGACGTGTTAAAACCATTAGGAGATCGCGTTGTTTTACAAGCTGAACAAGAAGAAGAAAAAACCATTGGTGGGATTGTCTTGGCATCTAATGCCCAAGAAAAGCCAACTGTTGGTAAGGTAATTGCCGTCGGTGAAGGCCGAGTTCTTGAAAACGGTGAGAAACTTGCTCCTTCAGTTAAGGAAAATGATCGCGTATTGTTCGACAAATATGCAGGTAATGAAGTTGAGTATGAAGGCCAAAAATATTTAGTCGTACATGAAAAAGATATCGTTGCAGTGATTGATTAAGCTGCAAATGACCAATAAAATTTAAACTAATATATTCAAAAATTTTTATGAGGTGAAAAATTATCATGGCAAAGGAAATTGAATTTTCTGAAGATGCACGTGCAAAAATGCTCAAAGGTGTCGACAAATTAGCTGACACAGTTAAAACTACAATTGGACCAAAGGGACGTAACGTTGTTTTGGAACAAACTTACGGTTCACCAACAATTACCAATGATGGTGTAACAATCGCTAAGGCCATTGATTTGGAAGACCATTTTGAAAATATGGGTGCCAAGTTAGTTGCTGAAGTTGCTTCAAAAACGAATGATATTGCTGGTGATGGTACTACTACTGCTACCGTCTTAACACAAGCAATCGTTACTGAAGGTATGAAGAACGTGACTGCCGGTGCCAACCCTGTTGGTATCCGTCGTGGGATTGAATTAGCCACTAAGGCAGCTGTTGAATCACTACACTCAATGTCACACGATGTTAAGACAAAGGATGATATTGCTCAAATCGCTTCAATCTCAGCCGCTAACGAAGAAGTTGGTGCTTTGATTGCCGATGCAATGGATAAAGTTGGTAACGATGGTGTCATCACGATTGAAGAATCTCGTGGTGTTGACACAACTTTGGATGTTGTTGAAGGAATGCAATTTGATCGTGGTTACATGTCACAATACATGGTTACTGACAACGATAAGATGGAAGCAGACTTAGATAATCCATATATCTTAATTACTGATAAGAAAATTGGTAACATTCAAGATATCTTGCCTTTATTGCAAGGGGTTGTTGAACAAAGCCGCTCATTATTAATCATCGCTGACGATATTACGGGTGAAGCTTTACCAACACTTGTTTTGAACAAGATCCGTGGAACTTTCAATGTTGTGGCTGTTAAGGCTCCTGGCTTTGGCGATCGTCGTAAAGCACAACTTGAAGATATCGCTATTTTGACTGGCGGAACTGTTATCACTGATGATCTTGGCTTGAACTTGAAAGACACGACACTTGCTCAACTAGGACAAGCAAACAAAGTTACAGTTACTAAAGAAAACACAACTATTGTTGAAGGTGCTGGCGCTAAAGAACAAATTCAAGAACGTGTTGAATTGCTCAAGGGCCAAATCGCCGAAACAACTTCACAATTTGATCGTGAAAAATTACAAGAACGTCTTGCTAAATTAGCTGGTGGAGTTGCCGTCATCAAAGTTGGTGCCGCAACTGAAACTGAGTTAAAAGAAAAGAAGTATCGGATTGAAGATGCTCTTAATGCAACTCGTGCAGCCGTTGAAGAAGGCTTCGTTGCTGGTGGTGGTACTGCATTAGTTAACGCAATTGATGCCGTTGATGCTCTTGAAGCTGAAGGCGATGCTGCTACAGGAATCAAGATTGTTAAACGTGCACTTGAAGAACCAGTTCGTCAAATCGCTGAAAACGCTGGCTTAGAAGGTTCAGTTATTGTTGAACGTTTGAAGGGTGAAGCAAGCGGAATTGGTTACAATGCTGCTGATGACAAGTTTGAAGATATGGTTGCAGCCGGAATCGTTGACCCAACCAAAGTTACTCGTTCAGCCTTGCAAAATGCTGCTTCAGTTTCAGCCTTGTTATTAACAACCGAAGCTGTTGTTGCCGACAAGCCTGAAGATAATCCAGCTCCTGCAGCTCCCGCAGCACCAGGAATGGGCGGAATGATGTAGTTTGATTAATTAGTTAATAATAAGTGGGCACGATTGAAAATGCATTTTGTTTAGGCCAAAATAGTAGTATTTAAAATCGTAAATATATTGACTCTATTAATCCCAATAAGATTACTAAAAAACCGAGTATTGCTTTTATAGCATTACTCGGTTTTTTCAACAATTTAGGGTATACTTGGATTTAATAATGAAATGTACTAGTAGTTGAATTTTGAAAGTAGTACAATAGCGATTGTTCGATTTTTTAATTCAAGGAGATATTTAATATGTGGCGTTATTTAAAGCGCATGATAATTGGTAAACCGTTGAAAACACTTGATGAAGGCGGGATGCATCTTACTAAGTTCAAAGCTTTAGCTTTGTTGTCTTCAGATGCACTTTCATCAGTGGCATACGGACCTGAAACTATTACAACTGTTTTGGTTGGCTTATCTGCGGCCGCTCTGTGGTATTCTATTCCAATTGCCGGCGTGGTCTTAATTCTGTTATTGGCGATTACGTTATCTTATCGTCAAATTATTCATGCATATCCAGGTGGTGGTGCCTATATGGTTGCCAGTGCTAACTGGGGCAGAAATGGTGGTTTGGTTGCCGGAGGATCGTTACTGGTTGATTACATGTTAACCGTAGCCGTTTCGACAACTTCTGGAACTGAAGCCATCACTTCAGCTGTACCAGCACTTTATCCATATTCAGTGCCAATTGCGATTGTAATTGTCTTTCTGATTATGGCGATGAATTTGCGTGGGATGAGTGAAAGTGCCAATATTTTGACGGTACCTGTTTACTTTTTCGTGGTGGCTTTGTTTATCACCATTGGGTGGGGACTGTTCAATATTATGACTGGGAACATTGAATTCCATGCGCCAACACCTGTTGGGACTGCTGTACCAGGGGTATCAATCTTCTTACTCATTCGTGCTTTCTCTGCTGGTTCTTCTTCCTTAACTGGGGTTGAAGCCATCAGTAATGCGGTACCAAACTTTAATGCGCCACGTTCTAAAAATGCGGCCGCTACTTTATCAATTATGAGTTTTATTTTGGCTTGCTTCTTCGCTGGAGTAATCTTCTTAAGTTTCTACTTAGGAATCATGCCAAATGAACATGCAACTGTCCTTTCACAAATTGGTTCAGCCGTTTATGGTGGGCATGGGGTTGGTTATTACTTACTTCAAGTTTCAACTGCCTTAATTCTAGCAGTTGCTGCTAATACTGGTTTCTCAGCGTTCCCAATTTTGGCCTATAATCTGGCGAAAGATAAGTTTATGCCACATGCATTTATGGATCGCGGAGACCGCTTAGGTTATTCCAATGGGATTATCTCTTTAGCAGTTGGTGCCGTAATCTTAATTTTAATTTTCCATGGTAAAACAACTGATTTGATTCCTTTATATGCTGTTGGTGTGTTCGTACCATTTACGCTGTCGCAATCGGGGATGATTATTCATTGGTTCAGAACTCGCGAGGGCTTCTGGCTTGGTAAATCATTTATTAACTTGATTGGTGCTTTGATTTCATTGCTACTAGTCGTTGCCCTATTCTGGCAACATTTCGAAAAAGTTTGGCCATACATCATCATCATGGTCTTACTGTTGATGCTATTTCATAAAATCCATGAGCATTATAAAAAAGTTGCTGAACAATTACGAGTGGCAGCTAAATCGACTGTTCAGATTAAAGACTTTGATGGAGCAACGGTTATTGTACTTGTCAGCAATGTGACGAAAGTGACAGCTGGTGCAATCAACTATGCCCGTTCGATTGGTGATTATGTGATTGCAATGCATATCTCATTTGATGAGAATCCAGGCAAGGAACATAAGACAGCCAATGAATTTAAGGCAGAATTCCCAGACGTTCGGTTTGTAGATATTCATTCTTCATATCGTTCAATCGCGGCACCAACATTGCGATTCGTCGATGTAATTGCGAAACGAGCTGCTGCGAGAAACTATTCGACCACTGTGCTTGTACCGCAATTTGTTCCAAAGCATCCTTGGCAAATGGCACTGCATAATCAAACTAGTTTACGTTTGAGAGGATTATTGAATTCTCGTGAAAACGTGATTGTATCCACTTATAGTTATCATCTAAAAGAGTAATAATAAAAGGTTTCTGCAATTTTGCAGAAACCTTTTACTTTTCATATGGAATTTCAATCATTTGAGGCTCACCAATTTGAAAACTGAGTGAATCGTTAAACTGATTTGTTAAGTCCTGAATAGTATCATCAACAGACTCTTCGTTGACCAAAATTGTGAGTTGTACGTTGGTACCAAATTCTTCATTAGCGGTGCTTAGGTTGTTTTGTGCGAGGTAATATTTTAGCTTTTCATGATTAGAATAGCTAACGGTAACGATTACTTGTTTTTGAAGGACACGTTGTACTAAGCCAACTTCATTGATAGCAAGGGAGGCAGTGCCACCATATGCTCGAATCAATCCACCTGCGCCTAATTTGATACCTCCGAAATAACGAGTCACTACTGCTACAACATCGTGTAAATTTTCTTTTTCGAGCGTATTTAAAATTGGTAATCCAGCCGTACCACTGGGTTCGCCATTGTCGCTTTCGCGCTTAATTTCAAAATGATCACCAATCGTATATGCGAAACAGTTATGATTGGCTTTTTTATTCGCTGCTTGCACACTGTTGATGAATGCCTGTGCTTCATCTTCTGAATGGACTTTGGCTAGTGAACAAATAAATCTGGACTTTTTAATGGTTTGTTCAAATGTATGGTTGTTGGCGATGGTTAATAATAAATCGTTCATTGTTTGACCTTTCAAGTAGATTTTAAGTTTTTTTACGTATGTAGTTAGTAAAGGGAGAATTTTATGGACCGTAATTTATTGTTTGGTCGACGAATCGTCGATAATTGTAATCAACAGACTAAGTATCCAAATGATGTCATTATTTCGCCATCGATTAATCAAAGTCAAAAGCCTTGGCGCTGTGGTCGATGTAATTCAGTGATTGAACCGCTACAAACCCAATTGCCTGGCGAAAATTATTATTGTGCCAATTGTATTATGTTAGGACGCAATTCAACGCTAACTCAATTTTACCATTTACCTGAAGAGAATCGATTTGAATTGCAAACTCAACCGTTAACGTGGACGGGACAGTTGTCGAAACTACAAGAAGAATGTTCACAGCAAGTTACCGAGTGCTTGCAACAACACCAACGCCATTTATTGTGGGCGGTCACCGGCGCTGGTAAAACAGAAATGTTATTTAATGCGATTAGCGAAGCATTAAAGCGAAATGAACGGGTGGCGATTGCTTCACCACGAGTGGATGTTTGCATTGAATTATTCCCACGAATTCAATCGGCATTTGCCAACACGGAGATGTGTTTGTTACATGGAAAACAAACTGACCCTTATCGTTATACTCAATTGACGATTTGCACCACCCATCAATTACTTAAATTTTACCATGCTTTTGATAATTTAATCGTGGATGAAGTGGATTCATTTCCTTATGCAGATAACCCGCAACTTTATTTTGCAACGGAGCAAGCGGTAAAAAAAGAAGGCGGAATTTTATATTTAACGGCAACCCCTGGGAAAAAGTTGCTAGCACGAGCAAAGCGCGGTGAGCTGGGGATTAGTTACTTACCACTGCGATATCATGGCCATTTGTTACCAGAAATTAAAATTAAATTAGTCCCAAATTGGCAACTAAAAATAAAAAAGAAACAGTTGCCACCATCGTTAATTAGAGCGATGAAAGAACGAATTGCTAAACAACAACGATTTTTGCTATTTGTACCTCGAATTGCTGATCTCCCATTGATTAAGATAGCAATTGAAAGAAAAATTTCAGGTGTGCGATGTGTCACGGTTCATGCAGCTGATCCACAACGGTTAGAAAAGGTGCAGGCAATGCGTGAAGAAAAGATTATGTTTTTAGTGACGACCTCAATTTTGGAACGCGGAGTCACTTTTCCGGGCATAGATGTGTTTGTCTTGGGAGCAGAAGATGATGTTTTCTCGGACTCAGCACTTGTCCAAATTGCCGGACGTGCCGGTCGTTCAACGGATAGACCAACGGGTGACGTCATCTTTTGGATTGGACAATATGCGCAAAATGTTCGCTCTGCCATTCATCAAATCAAATTTGTGAATCAGAAAGGACGGGTTATTCAACGTGAAATGCATGATTTGTAATCAACGTATCAATCAACTATTCAATTTGAATCAATTATTAGCTTGGAAAAAACTGCCAGCGCCTTTAATTTGTGAACAATGTAATCAAGGGTTTGAACCAATTACTGGACCGAGATGTCAAGGATGTGGTCGCACTGATACCAATGGCGCCCTATGTGATGAGTGTATTCGCTGGGAAAATAAGTTTGGCTATGTGCTACACAATCAAGCATTGTTTCATTACGATGAAGCGATGAAAGATTTTATGAAACAGTACAAGTTTAATGGTGATTATCGTTTGAGACTGGTTTTTGAATCACAGCTCAAATCAGCAGCAAGTTTAATTGAGTGTGACTTGATTGTTCCCATTCCCGTCACTGAAGCCACCTGGAGTTCAAGGGGCTTTAACCAAGTTACAGGCATGCTGGGAAATCTTGAATTGAGTGCCGCCATATCGACGGTAGAACGTGAAAAAGCTGAACCCCAATCACACAAGACTAGGCAAGAAAGAATACAATTGGAACAGCCATTTGCGATGGTAAATAAATTTAAAGATGAGTTGCCTGAGCAAAATATTTTATTGATTGACGATGTTTATACGACCGGGACGACTTTATACCATGCGGCTAATCTTTTGAAATCGGCAGGTGCTCACAAAATTTGTAGTTTAACTTTGGCCAGATAAAAATTAAGAAATCGCTGACATATTAATTGCAACGGGGCGGGAACTCCTTTACAATTAGTATAAGGATATCGGAAGAGTGGTCCTTCCGATTCCAGATGTAGTCGAAGGGAGAGATTTCTATGCTTAAATTCAATATTCGTGGTGAAAACATTGAGGTAACAGATTCAATTCGTGAGTATGTAACGAAAAAAATTAGTAAGTTAGAAAAATACTTCGGGGAAAATACAGATGCTACAGCAAATGTAAACCTCAAAGTGTACTCCAACCGGGATCGCGAAGAAAAGGTTGAAGTAACTATTCTTCTTCCATATTTAACACTAAGAGCCGAGGAAACATCACAAGACTTATACGGTAGTGTGGACTTGGTAACTGACAAGCTCGAACGTCAGATTCGTAAATACAAAACGAAAGTTAATCGCAAATCTCGTGAAAAAGGATTCAAGAATCTTGATTTTACGGCAGGAGAAGTTTCAGACGAGCCAGTTGATGAATTGGCAGTTGTTCGTACAAAACAATTTTCTTTGAAACCGATGGATAATGAAGAAGCAATTTTACAAATGGATATGCTTGGACATGACTTCTTTATCTTTGAAGACTCTGAAACGAACGGTGTTAGCATCGTCTACAGACGTAATGATGGTCGTTACGGCCTGATTGAAACAGATGCTGACGAATAAAAAATGATGAAATACAACAGCGTACTTGGATTAATTTCCGAGTACGTTTTTTGGTTGCTGAATAGTTCGGTTTTAATTATTAGTAAATAATGGTATGATAAAGTGTGATATTTTTAAGAAATTATAATACGCGAGGAGTAGTTACACCAGCGTACGAAAAGACAGATTTAGAAGGGATTTATTCATGGCAAACGTTCTAAAAAAATGGATTGAAAGCGATCGACGTGAGCTTCGTCGCATTAGTCGCTTAGCCGACAAGGTTGAAGCATACTACGATGAATATGAGAAGCTAACTGACGACCAATTAAAAGCAAAAACAGATGAATTTAGGAAACGATATCAAGACGGCGAAACTCTGGATGAATTATTACCAGAGGGCTTTGCTGTGGCTCGAGAAGGGGCCAAGCGAGTATTGGGAATGACACCTTTCCATGTTCAAATCATGGGTGGAATCGTGTTACATGAAGGTAACATCGCCGAAATGAAAACTGGTGAAGGTAAGACCTTGACGGCCACCATGCCAGTTTATTTGAATGCAATTAGTGGGGATGGCGTGCACGTTGTCACCGTTAATGAATATTTATCAGAACGTGATGCCACTGAAATGGGTGAGTTATACAACTGGCTCGGCTGTTCAGTTGGGATTAATGGCTCTGAAAAGTCTCCAGATGAAAAACGTGAAGCTTACGCTGCTGATATTACGTACTCAACTAATGCGGAAATTGGGTTTGATTATCTTCGTGATAACATGGCTGTTTACCAAGCTGATCAAGTTCAACGTAAAATGAATTATGCCTTGATTGATGAAGTGGATTCAATTCTGATTGATGAAGCGAGAACTCCATTGATTATTTCTGGACCAAGTACGGGAACATCTCAACTCTATGACACTGCCGACCGTTTTGCGAAAACATTAAAAGAAGACGATGATCTCAAGGTTGATTTGGAATCTAAAACAGTTGCTTTGACTAACGAAGGAATTGAAAAGGCAGAAAGTTACTTCAAACTGAATAACTTGTATGACGCCGATAATACCGCTTTAACTCATCATATTGACCAAGCCTTGCGGGCTAACTTTATCATGTTTAATAATAAAGATTATGTGGTTTCTGAAGGCGAAGTCTTGATTGTTGATTCATTTACCGGTCGGACAATGCCAGGTCGTCGTTTTAGTGATGGATTGCATCAAGCTTTGGAATCCAAAGAACATGTTGAAATTCAAGATGATAGTAAAACAATGGCTAACATCACGTATCAAAACTTGTTCCGGATTTATAAAAAATTATCCGGGATGACTGGGACTGCCAAGACTGAACAAGAAGAATTCCGTGAAACTTACAACATGGAAACCATCACGATTCCGACAAACCGTCCTGTTGCACGTGATGACCAACCTGATTTGCTTTACCCAACTTTGAAGAGCAAGTTCGATGCCGTTGCCAAACGGATTGAAGAATTGCACGATAAGGGTCAACCAATCTTGGTTGGTACTGTGGCCGTTGAAACCTCTGAATACTTGTCTAACTTATTAGATAAGGCAAAGATTCCTCACGTAGTTTTGAATGCGAAAAACCATGCGCGTGAAGCTGAAATTATTAAAAATGCTGGTCAAAAAGGTGCCGTGACGATTGCCACTAATATGGCTGGTCGTGGGACTGATATCAAACTTGGACCCGGTGTGGTTGAAGTTGGTGGATTAGCCGTTATTGGTACTGAACGACACGAATCACGACGGATTGATAATCAATTACGTGGACGTTCCGGACGTCAAGGGGACCCTGGGTTCTCACAATTTTATCTATCATTGGAAGATGATTTAATGCTCCGATTTGGTGGCGACCGAATCAAATCCTTCTTGGATCGGATGAAGGTTGATGATGAAGATGCTGTCATTAAGAGTCGTTTATTGTCACGCCAAGTTGAATCAGCGCAAAAACGAGTTGAAGGTAATAACTTTGATTCACGTAAAAATGTGCTGCAATACGATGATGTGTTACGTTCTCAACGTGAAATTATTTATTCACAACGTCAACAAGTGATTGTAGAAGATGAATCACTCGAAAACATCATGAAACCAATCTTCCGTCGTTCAATCGAACGGGCCGTGGACTCATTTACAGTTGGTAATGAACCTGATTGGAAACTGGATGAAATTGTTAATTTTGCTACAACGACACTAGTTCATCCAGACAAAATTACTGAAAATGACTTGAAGGGTCTATCTAGTGATGAAATCAAAGAAAAACTCAATGGCTTTGCCAAAGAAGTCTACGACGAAAAGGCAAGTCAACTAAATGACAAGGCCCAAGTACTTGAATTCTCAAAAGTGGTCTTGCTACGAGTAATTGATTCTCACTGGACTGATCATATTGATACGATGGATCAATTCCGTCAATCAGTTGGTCTACGTGGATATGGTCAATTAAATCCATTAGTTGAATATCAAACTGCGGGGTATACCTTGTTCCAAGAAATGATTGCAGATATTGAGTATGAAACAACACGCTTATTTATGAAATCAGAAATTAGACAAAACGTTACACGCTAAGAATAAAAAGAAAGCTCCTAAGATTATTCTGGGTGCTTTCTTTTTTAGCCTTCGGAGGGAAAAATGGAATTAAGCGAAACCAAAAAAGTAATAGAAGAGATGCAACAAGAGGTTGCTAACTTCGGGAGGTCTCTTTGACCTCGATTTGTTGAATGAACGAATCGCCGAAAATGAAGCCAAAATGGCGGAACCCAATTTTTGGAATGATGGGGTTGAAGCACAAAAGTTAATTGATGAAAATAACGACCATAAGGCCAAACGTGACAATTTTGTCGTGTTACGTGATAGCGTGGAAAATTTGGAAGTTACACAAAGTTTGTTGCAAGAAGAAAATGATCCAGAAATGCGAACCGAATTTGAAACTGAATTGGATCAGACTCAGCATCTATTGGAAACTTATCGATTAGAACAACTACTGGATGAACCATATGATGCTAACAATGCAATTTTAGAAATTCATCCGGGGGCCGGGGGCACCGAATCTCAGGATTGGGGTTCAATGCTATTAAGAATGTATACTCGCTGGGCCAGTGCCCATAATTTTCAGGTTGAAATTGCTGAATATGAAGCCGGGGACGAAGCCGGGATTAAAAGTGTGACTTTGTTAATCAATGGTCATAATGCATTTGGCTACTTGCGCTCTGAACGTGGTGTTCATCGTCTGGTGCGTATCTCGCCCTTTGATTCTGCCGGTCGTCGCCATACCTCATTTGCTTCGATTGACGTTATGCCAGAATTGGATAATACCACCAATATTGAAGTGAATAGTGATGATTTAAGGGTCGATGTTTTTCGTTCCAGTGGTGCTGGGGGCCAGCATATCAATAAGACCTCTTCCGCGGTTCGCTTGACGCATTTACCAACTGGAATTGTAGTTTCTTCACAGGCACAACGGTCTCAATTACAAAACCGTGAAACTGCGATGAACATGTTGAAATCCAAGTTGTATCAATTAGAAGTCCAAAAAAAGGAACAAGAACGTGCTAAAATTCAAGGTGAACAGCTTGATATTGGCTGGGGTTCGCAAATTAGATCGTATGTTTTTCATCCATACACCATGGTTAAAGATCACCGAACGAATTACGAAACCCATGATGGAAATGCAGTGATGGATGGTGATTTGGATCCATTTATTGACGCATATTTGCAATGGAAACTGAGCCAAAAAAATCCAGATTAAAATAATTATGAAAACCTTAACAACCGTAGCCAGATGGTAGTTATAGTTGCGATAAATAAGTGAAACCAGTAAGATTAAGCTATTAATACACGGGAAGGTGGGATGATCGATGAAATCAAAGTCAAAACGTCGTTTAACGAAGTCAGCAAGTAATCGGGTTCTGACAGGGTCAATCGGAGGATTTGGAGAATTTCTTGGAATTAATGCAAATTATTTGCGTGTTGGGTTTATTATTCTGACAGCTTTAACACATTTTATTCCAGGAATTTTGATCTATATCTTGTTGATTGTCATAATGCCTGCAGATCCTAATAAACCTGACTTTAGCGCATTATTTAGTAATTTTGGATTTAATACTGGAAATAAAACAGAAACTAAAAGTAAAACGGATCGTAAAGTAATTCATGATGTTGATGAACATGATGAGAAATAAGAAGGTATTTGCATGGGCTTTTCGATGAGAATAGTGATTAATACAGTTCTGTTTGTGGCAATCGCTGGATTTTTTGCACAAAGCGGAAGTTTTTATGTAGCAAGTGTTGGGACTGCATTTGTCGCAAGCTTGGTGCTAGCAATTTTGAACGCATTTGTACGGCCAATATTATTTATTTTATCCTTACCAATAACTGTCTTTACCTTGGGATTGTTCAGTGTGATTCTCAATGCCATTATGTTGCAATTAACGTCAACGTTAGTTGGAACGGATAGTTTTCGGTTTTCGTCATTTGGAATAACAATTCTCATTGCGATAATTATTTCCATTTGTAACACAATTATTTCAGGACATCTTTTACATCGTGATTAGCATAAGGAGGGGTTACTAGTGGCAAATGAAGTAACGGTTGCAGATTTAGTTAAGAAGACAAGACTCAAAGTTTTACAAGGAGACAAGTATTTGGATCGGGTGGTCACTACTAGTGATATCTCTCGACCAGGATTGGAATTAACTGGGTATTTTAAATATTATCCAGCAATGAGAATCCAATTACTTGGCATTACCGAAACCTCATTCGCCAAAAATATGACCCATGACGAATTACTGATGGTGATGAGAAAAATGTGTGCACCCGAAACACCAACTTTTGTGGTGTCCACCGATTTAGAAGTACCAAAGGAATTGAAACAGGCTGCCAAAGAAAATAATATTCCAATTCTCGGCACGAGTCTCACCTCCTCACGTGTCTTGAGTAATATGACTTACTATTTAAGTGGCAAGTTGGCAGAGCGTCAATCTGTGCATGGTGTGTTAGTGGACATTAATGGTGTTGGGGTCATGATTACTGGTGATTCTGGAGTTGGTAAAAGTGAAACCGCGCTTGAATTAGTTCGTCGTGGACATCGGTTAGTCGCCGATGATCGAGTTGAAGTGTACGCTCAAGATGAACAAACACTGGTTGGCTCAGCCCCTGCAATCTTAAATCACTTAATGGAAATTCGTGGCATCGGTATTATTGACGTCATGAACTTGTATGGTGCTGGTGCAGTTATGCAAGAAGATGATGTTGATTTAATCGTTAATCTTGAAACCTGGGCCCCGGATGTACAATTTGACCGTCTCGGTGACAAAGGTGATAGTCAAAAGATTTTAGACGTTATTGTACCCAAAGTGTCTATTCCAGTTAAAACTGGACGTAATTTAGCCATTATCATTGAATCTGCAGCGATGAACTTCCGTGCTCAATCAATGGGATATGATGCGACTGAAGTCTTTGATGCCAACCTAAATAAGTTAATTAAAGAAAATTCAAAGAAGGACTAAAAATTAATGTCAGTACTCGCAATTAATCCGATTTTTTTTAATTTAGGACCAATTCAAATTCATTGGTATGGAGTAATAATTGCTTCAGCCGTCATTATTGCATTGACGTTGTCAGTGCGTGAAGGTACTCGTGTTGGACTTGAAGCCGACAATTTTTATGATTATATTTTATGGGCCTTACCAGTGGCAATTATATTTGCCCGAGCATACTATGTAATTTTTGAATGGGGATATTATTCACAGCACACCAGTGAAATTATCGCGGTGTGGGATGGTGGAATTGCCATCTACGGTTCACTGATTGGAGCCGCTCTGGTAATGTTTTTGTATTGTCGCTCTAAATTTATCTCAATGTGGACAATGCTAGACGTTGTTTCACCAACAGTTATCCTGGCACAAGGAATTGGTCGCTGGGGAAACTTTATGAATCAAGAAGCATTTGGTAGAATAACAAGTAAGGGCTTTCTTACGTCCTTACATTTACCAAACTTTATTATTAACCAGATGTATATCGACGGTCATTATCGGGTGCCAACGTACCTGTATGAATCGGTCTGGGACGTGCTCGGGTTTATTGTGTTGTTTACTTTACGTCATAAATTTCATTTATTTAAACAAGGTGAAATTTTCTTGTGTTATCTAATCTGGTATTCAGTTGGGCGCTTTTTCGTTGAAGGAATGCGAACTGACAGTTTAATGATTGGTAATACAATTCGTGTATCTCAATTGTTATCAGTCATCTTATTTGTCGGAGCAATTGTGACAATCATTGTGAGACGTAAACGAGACAATATTGATTGGTATTATGTTGATGCAAAAACAAAGAAATCGTAGAAATTCGAAGGGAGTTTCAACAGATGACAGAAAAAATTGCTGTACTTGGTGCGGGTTCATGGGGTAGTGTACTGGCAAATTTATTGGCCGAAAACGGACATGATGTTCGGTTATGGTCACATAATCCCGAGCAAGTAAATGTGCTCAATGATCAACACGAGAATCCCAAGTACATGAAAGATTTCAAATATTCAGAAACATTGATTGCTACTGAAAGTATGGAAGATGCCATTCAGGACGCTAAGGTGATCTTAATCGCGATTCCAACAGGTGGAATTCGTGAAGTTGCGAATCAGGCAGGAACCATTTTGTCCAGATTAAACCAAGTTTCACTGATTTTACATGCAACCAAGGGTTTAGAGCAGGTAACCTATAAGCGACCATCTGAAATGATAGCTGAAGAAATTCCCGAAACTAATCGTCGTGGTATCGTGGCCATTACAGGTCCGAGTCATGCCGAAGACGTTGCGCGTAAAGATTTAACTGCGATTACTGCCGCCTCTGCTGATGAATCACATGCTAAAGAGGTACAAGTATTATTTAATAATGATTATTTTAGAATTTATTCAAATGACGACATTGTAGGAGCTGAATTTGGTGCGGCTCTCAAAAACATTATTGCGATTGCTGCCGGAATTTTAGTTGGCTTAGGATATCATGACAATGCCAAGGCAGCGCTAATTACCCGTGGTTTGAATGAAATTAAACGACTAGGCGTTGCATTTGGTGCTAACCCATTCACGTTTACTGGTTTATCTGGAGTCGGTGATTTAATTGTGACTGCTACTAGCGTAAATTCACGTAACTGGCGGGCAGGTAATCAACTAGGCCAAGGTAAATCTTTGGATGATGTGATGGCAGATATGGGCATGGTGATTGAAGGTGTCTATACTACCAAGGCTGCTTATGAAATGAGCCAAGATCGTCATGTTGAAATGCCAATCATTGAATCAATTTATAAAGTGTTATATGAAAACGCTGACGTAAAAGTGCTGATCAATGGTCTAATGCAACGAGATATGCGCTCAGAGCTAGATTAGGTATGATATAATGCAAGTATATTGAAATGATTGAAAGGAAATTTTAACTAATGAAAAAAGTAAGAAAAGCAATCATCCCAGCTGCCGGTTTAGGCACTCGTTTTTTACCAGCTACTAAGGCCCTTGCCAAGGAAATGTTACCAATCGTGGACAAGCCTACTATTCAATTTATTGTTGAAGAAGCACGTAAATCTGGTATTGAAGACATTGTGGTTGTTGATGGTAAAAGTAAACGCTCAATCGAAGACCATTTTGATTCAAACCCAGAACTTGAAAACAACTTGGCAGAAAAAAATAAGCAAGAAATGTTAAAGATGGTACAAGAGACCACTGACATTAACTTGTACTTTATTCGTCAATCACATCCTCGTGGCTTAGGGGATGCTGTCTTGACTGCCAAAGCATTTATTGGTGACGAACCTTTCGTTGTTATGCTTGGCGATGATTTAATGGAAGATAAAGTGCCTTTAACTCGTCAATTGATGGAATCATACAAAGAAACTGGTGCATCTACGCTGGCTGTAATGAAGGTTCCTCATGAAGAAACTGAAAAATATGGTGTTATCAATCCAATTGAACAAGTTAAACCAGGACTATACAATGTTTCAAACTTTGTTGAAAAGCCAGATCCAGATGAAGCACCAAGTGATTTGGCAATCATCGGTCGTTATCTATTAACACCTGAAATCTTTGATGTGTTGGAAAGAACACCAATGGGTAAGGGTGGAGAACTACAATTAACCGATGCAATTGATGAATTGAACAAAACTCAACGCGTTTTCGCCCATGAATTTAAGGGTCAACGTTTTGACGTTGGAAACAAGTTCGGTTGGATTGAAACTAATATCGAATACGGTCTCAAACATCCTCAAGTTAAAGATGAACTCCGTGCTTATATCAAGACGTTGGGTGCGAAATTAACTGCCGAAGATGAAAAAGCTAGTAAATAATAATTAACAAATTTTACAAATAAGTGGTAGAGCAGATTAATAATTGTTCCGCCACTTTTTTACTTACTTTTTGTGAGCTAAAGTAGTCGACAAAAATCATAATTCAGTGTATTGTAAAATAATTAGATTAGGAATTTTAGGAGGAAAGAACATGGCAAAAAGTTATGATGTGATTGTTATTGGGGCAGGGCCTGGTGGAATGACTGCTGCGCTATATGCTTCACGGGCCAATCTATCCGTATTAATGTTAGATCGCGGAATTTATGGCGGTCAAATGAATAACACCGCTGAAATCGAAAATTATCCCGGATTTAAATCAATCCTAGGACCTGATTTGTCCAAAGAAATGTATGAAAGTTCCACTCAATTTGGAGCTGAATATGCATATGGAACGGTTGCTAGTATTGTAGACCATGGCGACGTGAAGACAGTTACGACTGATATGGAAGAGTATGAAACCAAAGCAATTATTATTGCGACTGGTTCACAATATAGGAAGTTAGGGGCTCCAGGTGAGGCTGAATTATCTGGTCGTGGAGTTTCATACTGTGCTGTCTGTGATGGTGCCTTCTTTAAGAATAAGCACGTGGTCGTTGTCGGTGGTGGAGATTCAGCCATCGAGGAAGGTATTTACCTGACTCAATTAGCTGACAAAGTCACAGTAGTTCATCGTCGTGATAAATTACGCGCCCAAAAAGTAATTCAGGATCGCGCTTTTGCGAATGATAAGATGGAATTCATTTGGAATAG
Organism: Paucilactobacillus nenjiangensis; assembly: GCF_005405445.1. Lineage (GTDB taxonomy): Bacteria > Bacillota > Bacilli > Lactobacillales > Lactobacillaceae > Paucilactobacillus > Paucilactobacillus nenjiangensis. The sequence goes on along the minus strand of NZ_BJEB01000004.1, from coordinate 17,277 downwards.
TGAAGTGACTGAAATCAAAGATGACGATCAAAAAGTTGGCGGTGTGCACATTAAGAACAACCAAACTGGTGCTGAATCTGATATTGATGCTAACGGTGTTTTCATCTATGTTGGAGTCTTACCAATGACTGATTCATTCCAAAACTTAGGTATTCTTGACGACCAAGGTTGGGTAATCACCAACGATCAGATGGAGACGAATGTACCTGGAATTTTTGCAATTGGTGACGTGCGAGACAAAAAGTTACGTCAAATTACCACTGCGGTCGGTGATGGTGGAATTGCCGGGCAAGGGGTCTTCAATTACATTGAAGAATTAAAAGACAATAAAACAGCGGTTTAAAACAAAAAATGATTAACGAATTTTTCGTTAATCATTTTTTTTGATTAGTCCATACATTAAGATATTCAGTACTTCTTGTTCTAGATTAGTGTGTGAATGGCGGGGATGTGGTCCCAGAATGCCACGGTTTTTGGGTAAACGACTATATTGGACAATCATATCTACATACATCAGCATTGCCTCTAGTGTGACGCCGTCTTGCAATTGATTGGTCTTTTTGAGTTGCTCATAAACAGCGGTCACGATGTCTTTAGTCATGGCTTCTTGTGCAGCGATGACTTCGGGATTACTGAAAAAGGCAATATTCATAAATTCATCAAATTCAGCGTTGTGTAAATTGCTGGTGTGCGATTCTACTAAATCATCAATTCGCTTCATAGTTGACATGACATCATCAGTAGAGGTGGCTAAGTTTAATTTAATTAACGATGCGACTTCAGTTAACTTCTTGATGGTAATTTCTGTGAGTAATTCTTCTTTGCTGGCGAAATATTTGTAAAAAGTCACAACCGAAACGCCGGAAGATTTGGCAATTTCCCGAATGTCAGTTTTTTTAATACCTTTATCGGAAAACATTTTTTCAGCTGTTGCCAGGATTTTGGCGCGGGTTAGTTTCTTCTTTTCTTCGCGTTTCATAGGCTGCTCCTCTCTAGATGGATAACACTTACTCAAGATTATTAACCAGTTAAGGCGTAAGACTATACAGACATTGTTTAACTATGATTAACTGAGTATAGACGATATTTTAACAAGCTATATTCTATCATAAATCTAAGAAAAGTTAAACATTTGAAGAAAATGTTAACCTTTCTTGACTTAAAAAAATGCTTGGGTTATCATTACTCGTATTCAAAAACAAAAGGAGATAATTCGATGTCATACTTAGAACTTAAAGATATTCATAAATCGTATTTTCTTGGAAAAGAAGAATTTCCCGTTTTAAAAGGGATTAATTTAAAATTTGAGTTAGGTGAATTTGTTTCAATTCTTGGGGAATCAGGTGGTGGTAAATCTACCTTGATGAACATTATTGGTGGTTTGGACCGAAAGTTTGAGGGCCAAGTCTTAGTCAATGATAAAGCACTTGATCATCATAAAGAAAAAGAAATGGACGAATACCGTCGTGGAACGATTGGTTACATTTATCAATCTTACAATTTGATTAGTCATTTAACGGTCCTAGATAACGTGCTCACTTCGCTGGAAATGGCACAATTGAGCCAAGCTCAACGAGTTGAACGAGCTAAAGAAATGCTGAAAAAAGTTGGTTTGGAAGATCAAATCAAAAAGCATCCTAATCAATTATCTGGTGGACAAAAGCAACGGGTTGCCATTGCGCGAGCTTTGGCGGCAGACCCAGAAATTATTATTGCCGATGAACCAACAGGAGCACTTGATTCGGTTAACACTGAAGAAGTCCTTGAAATTTTAAGAAACATTGCTGCTGAAGGTAAATTGGTCATTGCGGTTACCCATTCACAAGATGTAGCTGATTTTGGGACTCGAATTGTGCATCTTGAAGATGGAAAAGTGGATTACGACAAGCAAATCCGCGAAAAATATCCAGAAGTATCCAATGAATCAAAAATTGAAAGTCGCAAATTACCAGCTAGTGCCAGTTATAGCAATGCGTGGAAGCATCTAAAATATAATTTTGGTCGTAACTCTTTGATTATGATAGGAACGGCGATTGGACTGTTTGCTGTCCTGTTATTTAGTGGGTTAGGCAATGGAATTAAGGGTTATATTAATGATCAAGTTAATTCCTTAGTCAATCCGAATGCCATGATGGTTCAGCGATATACAAAGACTTCCGGCTCAGCATCGAGTCAAAGTGAGGCTTGGGCACAAGCTGCATCAGCTGATCCAACTACGACTTCATTTAGTGAAGCACAAATTAAAAAGATGGCTAACTTGAAACATGTTGATTCTGTTGAATCAATGTATGTCGCTGCCAATATGAAATTTAGTTTGAGTGGTCGTGATTATTCTTTAGCCACCGTTCAATCATGGACCAAGTTATTTTCAAAGGACATGCTCAAGGCAGGGACCTTACCTGGTAAAGATGAAATTGCGGTTGATAAAAAGACCGTTGCTAAGGTATATAATACTAAGGATTGGAAATCAGTCGTTGGTAAAAAGATTGCCGTTAAATGGACAACTACCGATGACAACGGCATGCCAGTGCAAGTTTCAAAAGATTTAACGATTTCCGGGGTTGTTGATGCTGGTTCAAGTGGGGCTTCAATGAATGCGATGTCTGGAGAAACAATGAAGGACACTTTGAAAGCGGCAGGTGCAACAACCAAGCCTTCTGCAACGGTTGTCAATGTTGATAATTCTAAGAATGTTGATTCAGTTGAAAAGAAAGTTAATAGTATCAAGATGGATAACAAGCGGGTCTTCAAAGCTAATACAGTTGGTAGTGCGCTGAAGACAGTTAATACGATTGTTGATTTGGCCACCTATGTCTTGATGGCGATTGCTGGAATTTCATTGGTCGTTTCAGCCTTGATGATTATTGTTTCAATGTACATGTCAGTATCAGAACGAACCAAAGAAATTGGAATTTTGCGGGCTTTAGGTGAAAGTAAAGCAGATGTGCGTCGTTTGTTTACAAGTGAATCATTACTGATTGGACTCATCTCTGCTGCACTCGCAACTGTGCTTGCGTTTGGCCTAGGGTACTTATTGAATCAATTCTTGTATACAATTGCGAAGTACGATTTGATTCAAATATCCGCAACAAACATTTTGACGACCTTTATTCTCGCCATTGTGATTTCCTTCTTAGCAGCCTTACTTCCTGCTAGAAGTGCTGCTAAGCTCAATCCAATTGATGCTTTGGCTGCAGACTAAAAAGTGCGATTTACCTTGGGTAGCTCATGAGTATAGGCTAGGATAGCGAAGGATTATGTAGTTGGAAATCGAGCTACCCGTACCTAAACGCAATGAGTTAAGGTTAAGAGCCGGTTTCAAAAAAGTGCGATTTACCTTGGGTAGCTCATGAGTATTGATTTGAGGTAACGAATAAAATAATTGTTAATGTGAAGCAGCTTTTAATCTTTTGATTTGAAGGCTGCTTTTTATGTACCGACGAAATCAAATGCGGTATACTTAATAGCGAAAACGGTTACGAAAAGGAGATAGACTAGTGAGCTGGAAAGATACTTATCAAATTTGGAACAATGAAAAAAATTTAGATGCTGACTTAAAAGCACAATTAGATCAATTAAATGGTAAAGATGAACAATTAGAGGACGCATTTTACGAACCAATGTCATTTGGAACGGCGGGAATGCGTGGATTGCTCGGACCCGGCATCAATCGGATGAACATTTATACGGTTCGCCAAGCCACTGAAGGTCTGGCAGTATTCATGGATACGCTGGATCAAAGTGTCAAAGAACGTGGAGTGGCGATTGCCTTTGATTCACGCCATTACTCAACTGAATTTGCTCATACGGCAGCGGCCGTCTTAGGTGCCCATGGCATTAAGTCATTTGTCTTTGAAAGCTTGCGTCCAACACCAGAACTGTCATTTACGGTTCGTCACTTGCATACCTATGCTGGTATTATGATTACAGCTAGTCATAATCCAAAAGAATATAACGGGTACAAGATTTATGGTGAAGATGGCGGTCAAATGCCACCAAAGGAATCAGACTTAATCACAAGCTACATTCGTAAAGTTGAAAACATGTTTACGATTAAAACGGTCGCTGAATCAGAATTATTAGCCAATGGCACGATGAAAATTATTGGTGATGATATTGATCAAGATTATTTAAAAGCGGTTCAAACTGTCACCATCAACGCTGATTTAGCTAAAGAGCAAGGTAAGGATATGAAGTTGGTTTATACACCACTTCATGGAACTGGCCAAATGCTTGGTGAAAAAGCGTTGCAAAATGCTGGCTTTACAAATTATGAAATTGTCCCAGAACAAGCCATTGCAGATGGTGATTTCCCCACGATTAAAAAACCAAATCCTGAAGATGCAGCTGCCTTTGATCTCGCTATCAAATTAGGTAAAAAGGTGAATGCAGATGTCTTGATTGCTACCGATCCAGATGCTGATCGTTTGGGCACCGCCGTGCATTTACCAAATGGTGAATATCAACTATTGACCGGGAACCAAATTGCTTCTGTCATGTTACATTACATTTTGGAAGCTCATAAGCAAGCCGGTGATTTACCGAAGAATGCTGCTGCGGTTAAATCAATTGTTTCAACTGAATTTGCTACTAAGATTGCTCAAAGCTATGGCGTTGAAATGATTAATGTGTTGACCGGCTTTAAATACATTGCCGAACAAATCGAACATTTTGAAGCCACCGGTGAACATACATACATGTTTGGCTTTGAAGAAAGTTACGGTTATTTGGTGAAACCATTTGCCCATGATAAAGATGCCATTCAATCACTTGTTTTGTTGGCTGAAGTGGCAGCCTTTTATCGTAGTCAAGGCAAAACACTGTATGATGGCCTCCAAGAATTATTCAAGGAATATGGCTATTTCAGTGAAAAAACGATTTCAAATGTCTATGATGGCATCAACGGTGCCGATGAAATCAAAGCGTTAATGAAGAAGTTCCGCGAAGAAGCCCCAACGGCCTTTGCTGGTCATCAAATTGTTAAAACTGAAGATTTTAGTTTGCAAACTGAAACAGACGCACAAGGTAATGTGACTAAACTCGCCTTACCAACAGCGAATGTGTTGAAGTATATTTTGGATGACGAAACGTGGATTGCTATTCGTCCTTCAGGAACAGAACCTAAGTTGAAGTTTTATATTGGAACGAGTGCTGAAAGTAAGGATGCGGCTGACCAAAAAGTGACTGAATTTGAACAAGCACTGAATGATTTTAGTAAGTAATCAACTAGTCTGGGAAACCAGACTTTTTTTGAAGGGAGAAATGTACGATGGGGATGCATCAATATTTAAATAGTTTAAGTGATTTAGAAATGATTAGTCGTGCACCGGGTTACTTTAAATTTGAAAAGCACACGGTCGCTGCTCACTCATTTAAAGTGGCGCAAGCTGCTCAGATGTTGGGTGATATCGAAGAACAGGCCGGTAATCAAGTTGATTGGCGGAGATTATACGAAAAAGCACTCAATCACGACTATACCGAACGTTTTATTGGCGATATCAAAACGCCGGTGAAGTATGCCACTAGTGAATTGCGACAAATGTTAGCGGATGTTGAAGACTCATTGACTGAAAACTTTATTAATAATGAAATCCCAACTGAGTTCCAAGATGCTTATCGCCGTCGGTTGTCAGAAGGTAAAGATGATACACTTGAAGGCCGAATTTTGTCTTTAGCAGATAAGATTGATTTAATGTATGAATCGTACGGTGAGATTCAAAAGGGCAATCCGGAGCCAGTTTATCTGGAAATTTATCGTGAAAGTTTAAGTACGATGCTGGAATTTAAACAGATGGCCAGTGTGCAATATTTTGTTCATAAAATTTTACCCGAACTAATTGCGGATAATGTGAATAAAAATAATCAATTGGACGCAATTACAAATCAAATTTTAAAGCAAATTGAGGACTAATCTGATTGCTAGACGAATGCATGTTCGTATGGTAAGATTGACTGACATGAAAAGGAAAGCATGTGCTTTCCTTTTTCTTTACGACTAAGAAAAGATTCAGGGGGATTAAAGAATGATTTATCGTCAAGAAGATAAAGATTTTGAACTTATATCACCATATAAACCAACTGGTGATCAACCTACTGCAATTCAAGAATTAACCGATGGCATTGAATCGGGTGAAAAATCACAAATATTGCTTGGAGCAACAGGGACAGGGAAGACATTTACAATTTCAAATGTCATCAAAAATGTTAATAAACCAACATTAATTTTGTCTCATAATAAGACTTTAGCGGGTCAATTGTACGGAGAATTTAAACAATTCTTTCCCAATAACGCGGTCGAATATTTCGTAAGTTACTATGACTATTACCAGCCAGAAGCTTACGTACCTTCAAGCGACACCTATATTGAAAAAGATTCTGCTATTAATGATGAAATTGATAAATTACGACATTCTGCGACTAGCTCTTTGTTAGAACGTAAGGATGTTATTGTTGTGGCTTCTGTTTCTAGTATTTTTGGTTTAGGGGATCCTAATGAATATCGTGATCATGTCTTATCATTGCGAGTTGGGATGGAAATCGAACGGAATCAATTGTTACGTGAATTAGTAGATATTCAATTTGAACGCAATGACATTGACTTTCAACGTGGTCGTTTTCGTGTCCATGGGGATGTCGTCGAAATTTTTCCAGCGTCACGTGATGAACGAGCGTTAAGAATTGAGTTTTTTGGTGATGAAATTGACCGAATTAGAGAAGTTGATTCATTAACTGGAGAAGTAATTGGTGACCGTGATCATGTTTCTATTTTCCCGGCCACTCACTTTATGACCAACGATGATATCATGGCCACAGCCATTGATAATATCGAAAAAGAACTGGAAGATCGATTAAAAGAATTAGATAAAGAAGGTAAATTATTAGAGGCGCAACGACTCAAGCAACGGACTGAATATGATATTGAAATGATGCGTGAGATGGGTTATACCTCAGGAATTGAAAATTATTCTCGGCATATGGACGGCCGCAAGCCAGGCGAACCACCATATACTTTGTTAGATTTCTTTCCAAAAGACTTCTTATTAGTGGTAGATGAATCGCATCAGACAATGCCACAAGTCCGGGGGATGTATAAGGGAGACCGTTCTCGGAAACAAATGCTGGTTGATTATGGTTTCCGTTTGCCCAGCGCCTTGGATAATCGGCCATTACAGTTACCCGAATTCGAAAAACATATCAATCAAGTTATTTACATGTCTGCCACTCCAGGACCATATGAATATGAGCAAACTGATAAAGTAGTTCAACAAATTATTCGTCCGACTGGCTTACTGGATCCAAAGATTGAAGTGCGACCGGTGATGGGACAAATTGATGATTTGGTTGGCGAAATCAATCTTCGGATTGAGCGTAATGAACGGGTGTTTATTACGACTTTGACTAAAAAGATGTCGGAAGATTTGAGTGATTATCTCAAAGATTTAGGATTGAAAGTTAAATATTTGCATAGTGATATTAAAACACTGGAACGAACGCAAATTATCCGCGATTTACGATTAGGTAAATTTGACGTATTGGTCGGGATTAACTTGTTGCGGGAAGGTATTGATGTTCCAGAAGTTTCTTTAGTCGCCATCTTGGATGCTGATAAAGAAGGTTTCTTACGGAATGAACGTTCATTGATTCAAACAATCGGACGGGCTGCCCGGAATGAAAACGGTATGGTAATCATGTATGCCGATACAGTGACAGATTCAATGAAGTCCGCAATGGATGAAACTAGCCGTCGTCGTAAAATTCAAGAAGACTATAACATTGAACATGGAATTACGCCACATACCATCAAAAAAGAAATTCGTGATTTAATTTCGAGTGTCAAAGAAACTGATGATACTGGGACTGAAGATGAATTTACTCAACAAGACTTTGCTGATATGGCCAAAGATGATCAAAAAGAAATGATTAAGCAACTAGAAGAACAAATGAAAGCAGCAGCTAAACGATTAGATTTCGAACAAGCAGCAACACTTCGAGATACCGTGATGGAACTGAAGTCACAGATTGGTTAATTGCATTCGTAGGGGGAAAACAAAGTGGCAAATGATAAAATTGTGATTCACGGAGCACGAGCACATAATTTAAAAAATATTGATGTGTCAATTCCAAAAAATAAATTAGTGGTTGTGACAGGACTTTCAGGATCTGGGAAAAGTTCATTAGCATTCGACACTCTGTACGCAGAAGGACAAAGACGTTATGTAGAAAGTCTTTCGTCGTATGCTCGTCAATTCTTGGGTCAAATGGATAAACCTGATGTGGATTCAATTGATGGTTTGTCACCCGCAATTTCGATTGATCAAAAAACAACGTCGAAAAATCCACGTTCGACGGTTGGAACGGTCACTGAAATTAATGATTACCTCCGCTTATTATGGGCCAGAGTGGGGACTCCAATTTGTCCCAACGATGGGACTGAAATTACGAGTCAATCACCTGAGCAGATGGTCGATGCAGTGTTAGATCTACCAGAACGTACCAAATTACAAATTTTATCACCAATTGTTCGTGATAAAAAAGGTGGACAAAAAAAGAACTTAGCCAAAGCTAAACGCGAAGGTTTTGTTCGTGTGCAAGTTGATGGTGAAACTTATGATGTTGATGAAGTGCCTGAATTAGACAAAAATGAACGTCACAATATTAATATTGTGGTTGATCGAATTGTGGTCAAAGAAGGAATTCGTTCTCGCCTCTTTGATTCATTTGAAGCAGCACTGCGCCTCAGTGACGGTTATGCGGTGGCCGACATTATCGATGGTGAACAAATTCCATTTTCTGAATCTTATGCCTGCCCAGTTTGTGGCTTTACTGTGGGTGAAATGGAACCCAGACTATTTTCTTTTAATGCGCCCTTGGGTGCGTGTCCAGAATGTGAAGGCTTGGGGATGAAACTTGAAGTCGACCAAGATTTGATTGTTCCTGATCCTACTTTGACTTTACGAGAAGGGGCGATTGCACCTTGGAACCCAATCTCGTCACAATATTACCCAGAATTACTCTTACAATTTGCCACTCAATTTAGAATTGACATGGATAAGCCATTTAATAAGTTAACCACGCGTCAGCAAAATATGGTTTTAAATGGTCATCCAGGACATACTTTCCATTTCCATTATGAAAATGATTTTGGCGGCGTGCGCGATGTCGATGTTGAATTTGAAGGTGTTTTGAGAAACGTTGAACGGCGTTATAAAGAAACTAATTCTGACTTCACTCGTGATCAAATGCGCAAATACATGACAGAATTAACGTGTCAAACTTGTCATGGATATCGTTTGAATCGTGAAGCACTCAGTGTCAAAGTTGGTGGAATTCATATTGGTGAAGCATCAGAAAAGCCTGTTAGTGATGAAATTCCATTTTTCAGTTCATTGAAATTGTCCGAACAAAATGAAATGATTGCCAAACCTATTTTAAAAGAAATTCGAGATCGACTGTCATTCTTACAAAATGTGGGATTAGATTATTTAAATTTGAGTCGGTCCGCTAGAACGTTATCTGGTGGGGAAGCACAACGAATTCGTTTAGCCACCCAAATTGGTTCTAATTTATCGGGTGTGATGTATATTTTGGATGAACCTTCGATTGGGTTGCATCAACGTGATAATGATCGATTAATTGAATCCTTGAAAAAAATGCGTGATTTAGGCAATACGCTAATTGTGGTCGAACATGATGAAGATACAATGAGAGCAGCAGACTACCTAGTCGACATCGGTCCTGGAGCTGGTGAACTGGGTGGAGAAGTGATGGCTGCTGGTACTCCTAAACAAGTTGAAAAATCACGTAAATCTTTAACGGGTCAATATTTGGCCGGTAAGAAATTTATTCCAGTTCCGTCAGAGCGACGCGTTGGTAATGGTAAAAAAATCACTATTACTGGGGCTACTGAAAATAACTTAAAAAATATCGATGTTGATTTTCCTTTAGGCAAATTCATTGCCGTTACTGGAGTATCTGGTTCTGGTAAATCGACTTTAGTTAATTCAATTTTGAAAAAAGTATTAGCGCAAAAAATTAACCGTAATTCTGAAAAACCGGGTAAGTATAAGTCAGTCAAGGGTGTTAAAAATATTGAGAAGATTATCGATATTGACCAATCACCAATTGGCCGGACGCCTCGGAGTAACCCCGCAACTTATACTGGAGTATTTGATGACGTGCGTGGATTATTTGCTCAAACTAATGAGGCCAAGTTACGTGGTTATCAAAAAGGTCGGTTCAGTTTTAACGTGAAGGGTGGACGTTGTGAAGCATGTAAAGGCGATGGAATTCTCAAGATTGAGATGAATTTTTTGCCAGACGTGTATGTACCATGTGAGGTCTGTCATGGTAAACGTTACAACTCTGAAACGTTAGAGGTTCAGTATAAAGGTAAGACAATTGCTGATGTGCTAGACATGACTGTGGCGGAAGCATTGGAATTCTTTAGTGCATTGCCAAAAATTACACGTAAATTGCAAACTATCGTGGATGTTGGTCTTGGTTATGTCAGCATGGGGCAATCAGCCACCACTTTATCTGGTGGTGAAGCTCAACGGATGAAATTAGCTTCAGAATTGCACAAGCAATCAACTGGTAAAAGTTTCTATATTTTGGATGAACCAACAACTGGCTTACACACAGAAGACATCAAGCGATTATTGGGCGTGCTACAGCGTTTAGTAGATGCTGGTAACACGGTCTTAGTCATTGAACACAATTTGGATGTGGTTAAATCAGCTGATTGGCTCATTGACTTAGGCCCAGAAGGTGGCGCTGGCGGTGGAACTGTGATTGCCACTGGGACCCCAGAAACCATTGCAGAAGTACCAGAAAGTTATACAGGTCAATATTTAAAACCAGTTCTGGAACGAGATGCAGCTCGAAACTAGTCTTGAATTTTATTTTCAGACTCGTAAAATGATAGTGTACTAAAAAAGGAGCGATTGAGAATGGCAAAAATTGAAAGTTTTGAATTAGATCATACTAAAGTTTTAGCACCATACGTTCGTTTAATTACAGTAGAAGAAGGACCAAACGGCGATAAAATCTCTAATTTTGATTTACGCTTAGTCCAACCAAATGTTGATGCAATTCCTACAGCGGGATTGCACACAATTGAACACATGCTTGCTGGCCTTTTGCGAGACCGGATGCAAGGAGTGATTGATTGTTCACCATTTGGTTGTCGAACAGGGTTTCATTTAATCATGTGGGGTGAACACACCACAACTGAGGTGGCTAAGGCTTTGAAGTCATCATTAGATTTCATTGGTAATGAAGCAACTTGGGATGATGTTCCTGGCACAGCAATTGAAAGCTGTGGTAATTACAAGGATCATTCACTATTTTCCGCACAAGAATGGGCAAAAAAGATTTTGAGTGAAAAAATTTCTACTGATCCATATGTTCGTAAAGAAATTTAACAATTAAAAAAATAAACCAATTATGAATAATGATTGGTTTATTTTTATGCAGTAAAAAGTGAATACATTCAATTATTTTGAATAAAACGCACCTTTTTTCAGAAAAGAATGAATAAATACTTGATTACTTATTTTATTAATGTTAATATTCTCTGTATAATAATTCATGAAAACAAGGAGAAGTTTAAATGGCAAATAAAAAAGTAGTATTAGCATATTCAGGCGGACTTGATACATCGGTTGCAATTAATTGGTTGAAGGACAAAAATTATGACGTAATCGCAGTTTGTATCGACGTTGGTGAACAAGGTAAAGACTTGGATTTCATTCATGATAAAGCACTTAAAGTTGGTGCAACTGAATCAATCGTGATTGATGCCAGAGAAGAATTTGCCAGTGACTATGTCATGGTAGCCTTACAAGGACACGCATTGTATGAAGGAATCTATCCTTTGTTGTCAGCTCTTTCACGTCCTTTAATTTCGAAAAAACTAGTAGAAATTGCAAAGGAAAAAGGTGCTACAGCCATTGCTCATGGTTGTACCGGTAAAGGAAATGACCAAGTTCGTTTTGAAGTTGCTATCAAAGCTTTAGCACCAGAAATGACGATTGAAGCACCAATTCGTGATTGGCACTGGTCACGTGAAGAAGAAATTGAATACGCTAAGGAACACAATGTTCCAATTCCTATAGATTTGGATAGTCCATATTCAATTGACCAAAACCTTTGGGGACGTGCCAATGAAGCCGGAGTGCTCGAAGATCCTTGGGAATCAGCTCCAGAAGATGCTTTTGATATCACGACACCAATTGCTAAAACACCTAATGAACCTGAAATCATTACCATTGAATTTAAAAAAGGTGTTCCAGTTGCTTTAAACGATACTAAGATGAGTGTCGCAGCATTAATTCAAAAACTTGAAAAGATTGCCGGCAAACATGGAATTGGTCGAATCGACCATATCGAAAACCGTTTGGTTGGAATTAAATCTCGTGAAGTTTACGAAGCACCTGCAGCTGCAGTATTAATGCATGCACATAAGGACCTCGAAGATTTGACCTTTGAACGTGATTTAGCTCATTTCAAGCCAATCATTGAACAGAAATTAGCTGATACAATCTATAACGCTTTGTGGTTCTCACCATTGATGGACGCAATGAAAGCATTCTTGGCATCAACGCAAGAAGTAGTCAATGGAACTGTTCGTTTGAAGTTATTCAAGGGTAATGTCATTACACAAGGACGTAAATCAGCTAACTCACTTTACAATAAGAACCTAGCAACTTACACATCAGCTGACGAATTTGATCAACAAGCAGCAGTTGGCTTCATCAAGTTATGGGGACTACCAACGACGGTTTATTCACAAGTCCAAGATAAAGTGGCGAAAGAGAAAGATGGGATTCAATAATGAGCACTAAGAAACTATGGGGCGGCCGGTTTGCCGAATCAACTGAACAATGGGTCGATCAATTTGGCGCATCAATTCCGTTTGACCAACAATTAGCAAAGCAAGATTTAGAGGGCTCTTTGGCACATGTAAAAATGCTGAAGAAAACTGAGATTTTGCCAGCAGCAGATGCTGATGCTATCGTGGCAGGATTGGAAAGTTTACAAAAGCAATTGGCAGCAGGTGAATTGGAATTCACGATTCAAAATGAAGATATCCATATGAATCTAGAAGCCATTTTAGCTGAACAAATTGGACCAGTCGCAGGTAAACTGCATACTGCCCGTAGTCGAAATGATCAGGTAGCTACCGATTTTCATTTGTATGTTAAGCAACAGATACCAGCAGTCATTGAAGAGTTAAAGGCTCTCCAAAAGGTGTTGATTGACATGGCGGAAGCTAACGTGGAAACGATTATGCCGGGTTATACGCATTTGCAACATGCGCAACCTATCTCATATGCACATTATCTGTTAGCATACTTCGATATGTTCCAACGTGATATTGAAAGATTTGAATTCAATATGAAGCATACAGATATTTTGCCATTAGGGGCAGCTGCCTTGGCAGGAACGACTTTCCCGATTGACCGTGAATTTAGTGCGCAAGAACTCGGGTTTGGGGATGTCTATCATAATAGTTTGGACGCAGTATCAGATCGTGACTTTGCGCTAGAATTCTTGAGTAATGCGTCAATCATGATGATGCACTTCTCTCGTTTCTGTGAAGAAATCATTTTGTGGTGTTCTTATGAGTTTAATTATTTGGAATTATCAGATCAATTTTCAACTGGGAGTTCTATCATGCCCCAAAAGAAAAACGCTGATATGGCCGAATTAATTCGTGGTAAAAGTGGCCGTGTCTATGGCGATTTAATGGGCTTACTGACGGTCATGAAATCTTTGCCATTAGCCTACAATAAGGATATGCAAGAAGATAAAGAAGGCGTCTTTGATACCGTGAAGACTGTTATGCCTAGTATTAAAATTTTCACGCAGATGTTGGCAACTGCAACTATTAAGAAGGAACATATGGCACAGGCCACACGGAATGATTTTTCAAATGCCACTGAATTAGCTGATTATCTAGCTAGTAAAGGAATTCCTTTTCGTGAGGCTCATGCAATTGTTGGTAAGTTAGTGCTTAAGGGATTGGAAACAGAAACTAATTTGCAAGATATTCCTTTGGCTGAATATAAAAAAATTTCGCCATTAATTGAAGAAGATGTCTATCATGATCTCCAAAGTGAAGTCGCGGTAGAACGTCGGAACTCACTGGGTGGGACTGGGTTTAAACAAATCAAACAAAATATTGACCGTGCCAAGCAACTTTGGCAAGCATAAATGAGAAGTCGAGATGAAAATCTCGGCTTTTTGAGTCCAACTATATAAAAAGACACACCAGGTATGTTACAATTATTGAAATGCGAATTCGGAGGAATGATTGTGGATAAAAAACTTGAAGTTATTTTAGTCACCGGCATGAGTGGTGCTGGCAAGACAGTCGCAATTCAAAGCCTAGAAGATTTAGGATACTTTGTTGTCGATAATATGTTACCTAATTTAGTCGTTCGTTTCTTAGATATTATTAAAGAAGCGGGTGAAGTCAATAAAGTTGTGATGGTCATTGATTTAAGATCAAAGGGTTTTTATCCATTATTAATGCCAGTCATTGATGATTTACGCAAACAAGCTGATTTGCATATGCAGTTACTGTTCTTAGATTCCACCGATGAAGAAATTGTTTCTCGCTATAAGGAAACGCGCCGATCACATCCATTAGCACCGCAAGGAAGAGTTTTGGTTGGGATTGAAACGGAACGGGCTCTCTTGGCTGAAACTCGTTTAGCAGCAGATGTTACGATTGATACGTCAAATCTAACTCCGCGCGAGTTCAGACAGCGAATTATGGACCATTTTAATGAAGATCAAGCGGTCACTTTTCACGTTGAAGTTATGTCGTTTGGTTTCAAATATGGGCTGCCGTTAGATGCAGATATTGTCATGGATGTGAGATTCTTGCCCAATCCATACTACGTTAAGGAACTGCGAGATTTAACTGGTCTTGATCAATCGGTCAGTGATTATGTTTTTAGCCAACCTAACGCAGATAAATTTTATGATCAATTTTTGAGTTTAATTCAAACCACCTTGCCTGGATATGAAAAAGAAGGCAAACAAAATCTAACCATCGCGATTGGTTGTACCGGTGGTCAACATCGGTCAGTGGCAATCGCGTCAAAATTAACCAATGATATCAAACAAAAATATCAAGTCAATCTAAGTAATCGCGACATTGAAAAGAGAAAGGAATCTAGTAATCGGTCATGACAAAAATAGAAAAGTTTCACCGTCCTAAAGTTGTTGTGATTGGTGGAGGAACAGGTTTACCTGTTATTTTAAAGGGTTTACGAAATCAAAATGTTGATATCACTGCAGTCGTTACGGTCGCAGATGATGGTGGGTCTTCTGGCGTTTTGAGAAACTACATTAACGTGGTTCCACCAGGGGACATCCGCAACGTTTTGGTATCAATGTCAGATATGCCTCAATTGACGTTAGATATTTTTCAATATCGATTTGATAGTTCAGATTCGTTTTTTGCCGGCCACGCGATTGGTAATTTAATTATTGCGGCACTGGCGGAAATGAAGTCCGGGGTGTTTGAAGCGGTTCAAGAATTGTCAAAAATGATGCACGTGAATGGTCACGTCTACCCTGCGGCCAATGAACCATTGGTGTTGAACGCTGAGTTTATGGATGGTAGTTTTGTTGCGGGAGAATCCGAAATTACGGCAGCGCACAATAAGATTAAGCGCGTCTGGGTCACCCCTTCTGATGATAGTGATGGACATAGTGCTGAAGCTGTCGAAGAAGTGATTGATGCAATTATGAATGCAGATCAGATTGTGATTGGACCGGGTAGTTTATTTACTAGTATCTTACCCAACTTAATGATTGAGAATGTCGGAAAGGCAGTGTGTGAAACACAGGCCGAAGTAATTTATATTTGCAATATTATGACTCAATTGGGCGAAACTGATGCAATGACGGATGCAGACCATGTCCGCATTTTGAATCGTCATTTGGGCCAAAACTTCGTCAATACGATTTTAGTGAATACCACGGAGGTCCCTGAAGATTACATGGATTATCATAAGTGGAATGAACTATCGAAACAGGTTCAACACGACTTTCAGGGTCTGCGAGAACAAAATGTCCGTGTAATTTCTAATGATTTTCTTCGATTAGAAGATAATGGTGCCTTTCATGACAGTAAGATGGTTGTCGCTGAATTAATGAATCGGCTGCATGCGGTTAAAAATTGTAGCTAAGTAGGAGGTGACAAAATGTCATACGCTAGTGAAGTGAAAAAAGAATTAACTGGCTTAGAAGTCCATTTGAACAATGCTAAAGCAGAATTGATGGCGTTGATTAGAATGAACGGCTCGTTAAATATTGCCAATCACAAATTGGTATTGAATATCCAAACTGAAAATCCAGCAATTGCTCGACGTATTTATCAATTGCTGAAAGATTTTTATCACGCTGAAAGTGAATTAGTGGTTCGGCGTAAAATGAAATTGAAAAAAAATAATCTCTATATTGTCCGACTTCGAAATGATGCTGAGAGTGTTTTGGACGACTTAGGGATTTTACAAGGCTTACAAATTAAAGAACAAGTTCCCGTTGAGATGCTGTCTGATGAAGGAATGGTACGTTCTTATTTACGTGGTGCATTTTTGGCAGGTGGATCGGTCAATAATCCAGAAACATCACGTTATCATCTGGAGGTTTATTCATTATATGAAGAACATAACAACATGTTGGTTGATATGATGAATGAATTTGACTTAAATGCGCGTTCGACACCGCGGAGAAGTGGTTACATTGTTTATTTGAAAGAGGCAGAAAAAATTGCTGATTTCTTATCTTTAATTGGTGCCACGAACGCAATGTTGAAATTTGAAGATATTCGAATCGTCCGCGACATGCGCAACTCCGTGAATCGACTGGTTAATTGTGAAACAGCAAATATGGACAAAATTGCCACTGCTTCGAACCAACAGATTGAAAATATTAAATTAATTGATTCAAAAGTAGGTCTTGGCAGTTTGCCAGTTAAATTGCGCGAAATTGCAGAGACTCGTTTAGCAAATGAAGAAGTCAGTTTAAAAGAACTAGGGGAATTGATTCCGAGTGGGGCTATCTCTAAATCTGGAGTAAATCATCGACTGCGGAAGCTGAATGCCTATGCAGAACAATTACGCCAGGATGGTTTAGCGGGATAAAAATGACTTGTAGAACCAATTCTAAAAATATTTGTACAAAAAACTCTCTGAGGATGTCGCTACGCTCCATTCCTCGTAACCATATCAAGAAATAAAACTGCCCTCAAGATTT
>NZ_BJEB01000003.1 GCF_005405445.1 Paucilactobacillus nenjiangensis | reverse complement strand
TAATAAAGCGTACTGCGTACGGGTTTAGAAACTTCTATCACTTCAAGATTCGAATTCTAATTGCATTTAAAAATAGTTTCTATTCTAAAAATTTCATATCTCTCACAAAACAACAAAAAACTGCTAATTCCCCGACAACGGAGAAACTAGCAGCTTGATGTTAATGATTGTGAAATTCTAGGTCATCAGTACTTCTTGACAAAGAACCTATTAATTTCAACTTTGATTATTTATTCGATTGTAACGATGATACTTTCAGGCTTAGTTAAGTTAGTGATATTTTGTAATAAAATCAAAATCCAAGCAAATGCGACCATAAAGGAAATCAATTCAAAAGCAGTCAGAGAAAGGTAATGAATGCCGTAAAAGCCAACAGAGGTTGCAACTAAAGCAATCCCAGCACCAATTGATACCAAGTTAAATTCTTTTGATGTCTTCGGTAAAAGCCAATTAACACTAATCATCATGGCTAAGACAAATAACACTAGTAGTTGGGCGAAATGAGTATGAATATTGTGATAAGTAATATCATTTGGAAATAAACCGACTGCAGCAACGTCAATCGCAGTGATGGTCAACATAATTCGTAAAATCAACAAATTGATAGATTTGGGAAAGGCCGAGTGTAAGCTCACAAATAGGTAATCAACTAAGGCAATCATTAGTAGTGCAGAGAGCATTAAGGAGAGATTGAATTGCCACGATTTATCGGCCATTTGTGTTCCTAAAAAACTGAGATTATGTTGCCACCAATGACTATTTTGATTACTGAGCATCGAAACCACGGTACCACTGATAATCACAGCCATCAGTAGGTTAGTCATCACCGCCGTGGAAACGGACAGGGCGGCAAGAATCATTGAATAATTAATTAATGCATTAAACAAAATAAAAATGACGGATGAAGTAAATGGATCAAAGGATGCGCCGTGAAACATTAACCCAACGGTCCAAAACAATCCTAATAGTCCTAATACTAAAATTACAGCAAACGAAATGACGAGAGGAAAATAGATACGTAAGTAGACACGGGAACCATCTCTGGCAATCCGTTTTCGATTGAGAAAAAAGAAAATTGAAAAGAAGATAATCCCAGTAATTGCACTACCAAAAATTACCATCGTGGCAATTGAATTATCGCCGTGTAAAGGGATTTGGTGGACTTTTTGATCAACAAAAATGGCATAAAAAATTAAACCACAGATAATTGATACCGGTAAGTACCATAAAATGGAAATGTTGTTCAGCGCCATTTCCTTTTGATTGACAGGTTTAACGGTAAATTCTTGATTTTGACTAACAATTTTAACTGGATCACCGTTCTTTAAATTAAGCTTTTCGGAAATCTCAGTTGGAATGGATATTTTGCGCGGTGACGCAGACATAATAATACCTCAATTATTTAGAAAAATTTTGTGATTGACGATAACTACGGATACTACCAATAGCGAAGATAATGATACCTGCCCAAATGAACGCAAAGACGATTAATTTGTGGACGTCAAATGCTTCATGGAGCAGCAGAACAGCTACTAATAGTTGCATAGTTGGATTCAAATACTGAATAAAACTCAATGTGATAAAGTCCAAATTTTTAGTTGCAACGGCAAATAGTAGTAATGGAATTACTGTGATAACTCCACTGAAAATTAAGAGTGTTGTCACACTGGAAGTATAAGCAAAAATGGAACCAGGCTCAAACCATATCAAATAAATGGCAGCAATTGGAAAGACAAACAAGGTTTCGAGCGTCAAAGACATTGTGGCAGGCAGTGGTACTTGTTTCTTGATTAAACCATACAGACAAAATGAGGCCGCCATCAGTAAAGTGTTCAGTGGTAGTGAACCAGATTGGATAGTTAAAATGATTACTCCAATTAAAGCTAGTGAAATCGCAATTAATTTATTTCGAGAAAGACTTTCGTGGAGGAATAACACAGCCACTACGATATTCATCAATGGCATAATGTAGTATCCCAAACTAGCTTCAGTTGCTTGATGATGACCGACCATATAAATATAAATGAACCAATTAATTGAAATTAAGAAAGATGCCATGACTATCCAGCGTAACTTCTTGGCTGCAAATAAATCTTTAATGGTTGTGATAAGTGTGCGCCAGTCGTGTTGGACCGTAATCACAATTAGCATGGTGGCCATTGACCAAACAATCCGGTAACTCAATGTATTCATTGCAGGTACTATGTGTAACAATTCCCAGTAAATCGGAAGTAATCCCCAAATTATGTATGACGCTAGGCCAGTAGTGAGCCCAATTTTTTTATTTTCCATTCCATTAATCACCTAGATTATTTATAGTTTGTTGTAACCATGACTCATAAGCGGTTTCCCGTTCGATGGCGTGTTGCAAGATTAAAAAGTGGCCAAATTGTGCCTGTTTGCGGTCGGTATTTTCAAATTTATTAGTCATTTGCGATTGTAAATGCACTAACTTGTTGTGATGGAGCATTAATTGCTCAGCGAGCATTTCAGGAAGTAAGGGATCCGTCGAGTTTTCAATAAAATACAACTTCAAAATGAATTCGTCTTTGGACGCTGATAATTCTGGCGTGGGCGATTGAAGCCAAGTCTTGAATTCTATTGTACCGGTCTGAGTTAAAGAATAAAGCTTTTTTTCAAGTTTTGCACCGGTAACAATTATTTCATGACTAATTAATCCATTAGCTTCCATTTTAATTAATAGAGGGTAGATTTGACTATGGTTTGCACTCCAAAATTCACCGATATCAGAAGCAAACGCTTTGGTAATATCATAACCGGTTAAGGACCGTTCACTCAGCAGCCCTAAAATGATATATTTTAAATTATTTTTTTGCGCCATTTTTCTCACCTCATTTGACAATCAACAAAATTGAGTATATCATAATCGAGTATTCTAAAACATGTAAATAATTACATGTAATAAATAACTTAAAAGGGGAACTGATGATGAGCGAAAAACAATTTAAAACTCTAGATGATTTTTTGGGAACCCATTTTATCTATACCTATGATAATGGGTGGGAATATGAATGGTATGCTAAAAATGATCATACCGTCGATTATAGAATTCATGGTGGTATGGTGGCTGGTCGCTGGGTCACCGATCAAGAAGCGAATATCGTAATGTTGACGGAAGGCATTTATAAAATTGCCTGGACTGAACCAACTGGTACAGATGTGGCTCTGGATTTTCTTCCAAATGAAAAGAAGTTAAATGGGACTATTTTCTTCCCTAAGTGGGTTCAAGAACACCCTGAAATTACGGTGACTTGTCAAAATGAACATATTGATTTAATGGAAGAATCGCGTGAGAAATTCGAGACCTATCCAAAATTGGTGGTTCCAGAATTTGCTAATATTACTTATATCGGGGATGCTGGTCAAAATAACAATGACGTGATTGCTCAGGCTCCATATGAGGGGATGCCAGATGATATTCGCAATGGTAAATACTACGATGAAAATTACAAAATGATTAAAAAATAACATTAATACGTATTATTGCGAGTGAAAGTCCTAATAAATGGGGCTTTTTTTAGTCTAAAAATTAAAATATTATGAAAAATCGATTGGAACTTTTAACTTTTAGTTGTATAATAAGCACAATTATTCCATTTGGAGTAAGTAGAACATTCTGGCGGATTTGTTCATATTCGTTTGCAAGACGATTTACATAGTATTAAATGACCAAACGCTATTAAGTTCCAAAATACATATTAAAGGGGATATTCATAATGAAATATCATTTTTCAGATCGTGTACCAAAGACAGACGTTGACCCAGTTGGAAACATTTTGAAAGTTGCTGGTGATCCTAAAGTCATGTCATTTGCTGGTGGACTACCAGCTCCCGAACTTTTTCCCGTTGAGCAAGTCAAAAAGGCGGCTGACAAGGTTTTTGATACCAAAGGTCCTAGTGCTTTACAATATGGTTCGTCACAAGGGGTACCAGAACTTCGTAATGTGATTGTTGACCGTTTAAAAATCGATGGTATTAATACCGACGTTGACCATGTGATGGTCGCTACTGGATCACAACAATCGATTGATTTGACTGGTAAAATGTTTCTTGATGAAGGTAGTGTTGTCATCGTTGAAAATCCAACCTACTTAACTGCGGTTGATGTTTTCCGTTCATATGGGGCACATTTTGTTGGAGTTGACATGGATGAAGACGGCATGAGAATGGATGCCTTGGAACAAGCTTTGAAGGACAATCCAACCGCACGCTTAATTTACACGATTCCAACTTTCCAAAATCCAACTGGTCGGACAATGACGTTAGATCGTCGTAAGAAGTTATTGGAATTGGCTGTTAAATACGATGTGATGGTTTTGGAAGACAATCCTTACGGTGCTATTCGTTGGGAAGGTGAGAACCTACCTTCACTTAAATCAATGGATACTACAGATCACGTTATCTATATGGGTACCTTGTCGAAAATTCTATCACCAGGTTTGCGTTTGGGTTGGGTTGTTGCTGAACCTAAATTAATCAAAAAGTATATGATGATGAAACAATCAGCCGATTTACACACTGATAGTTTGGCACAATATATTGCAGCTGAATACTTCGCTGAAAATGATATTGATGAACATGTTCAAGCGATTACTGCTTTATACCACAAACGTGAACAAATCATGATGGCTGCTATTGACAAGTATTTCCCTAAGAATGTTACTCATAGTAATCCTGAAGGTGGGATGTTCCTTTGGGTCATGGTTCCAGGTGTTGATGATACCCAAAAACTGTTTGATGCTGCATTGGAACGCAATGTTGCGATTGTTCCTGGTGATCCATTCTTTGGTAATGAAACGATTCCAGGTACCTTCAGAATGAACTATTCAAATACTCCAGAAGAAAAGATTGATGATGGAGTTAAACGTTTAGCTGAAGCTATTCGTGAAGTGATGGCTTAATACAAATGTACAGAGTGTTGCACTAAATAGGTGCAGCACTTTTTTTGTCGAATTAATTCGGTGAAAGTTAAAAAAAGATGCATTCGATACAAATTATCAATCTTTCTTCACATTCTAATCAATGAAATGCAAAATTTATTGTGTAAATTAGATAAAGTGAGATAAGCTCAGACTATTAAAAATAAATAAAACAACGTATAATTACTGATAAGCAGTGATACGACAGGAGGAGACACAATGAAACTATTAATGGTAGAAGATAATAAATCAGTATCAGAAATGATGGCAATGTTCTTTAAAAAAGAAAACTGGGACGCGCACTTTTCTTATGATGGGGAAGATGCGATTGAAAAGTTTAAGGATGATTCCAATAGTTGGGATATTGTGACTTTGGATTTGAATTTACCAAAAATGGATGGTATGCAGGTGGCCGCTGAATTACGGAAGTTATCACCAACTGTTCCCATCATTATGTTAACCGCCCGTGACTCAGAAAGTGATCAAGTGTTAGGACTCGAAATGGGTGCAGATGATTATGTAACCAAGCCATTTAGCCCAATTACCTTGATTGCTCGAATTAAGGCCCTGTACCGTCGTAGTGAGTTGAATACTATCGGTAATACAGAATCAGAAGAAACCGATGATACTTTCGACGTAGTGACAGAAAATTTCCGATTAAATAGTAAAACTCGTGAAGTGTACTTAAATAATGAAGCAATTACAGATTTGACACCAAAAGAATTCGATTTACTTAAAACTTTAGCTACCAAACCACGTCAGGTCTTTTCACGTGAACAGTTACTTCAGCTAGTTTGGGATTATGAATATTATGGGGATGAAAGAACCGTTGATGCCCATATTAAGAAATTACGTCAAAAAATTGAAAAAGTTGGTCCACAAGTGGTGCAAACCGTTTGGGGTGTTGGTTATAAATTTGATGATAGTGGAGCTAATCAATGAAATTAATTTATAAACAAATGTTGGGCTTTTTTGCGGTTATTTTAACTTGTATCGTAATTGTGGGACTTTTGTTTATTAATGTAACGACCAGAATGTTATATACGAACACTTGGACGCAGTTGCAAAATTATTCAGATAGTTTGATTGAAGATTCCATGCGCTATGATGAAAATACCAAACAATTTGAAGGGTTAACTACAATTCCGCTGCAAAATAATGCTCGCTTATTGGCACGTCAAAATGTGCATTTTACTATTTATAGTAAAGAAAACAAAATTAGTTATTCTAGTTCAGAATTTGCAACTCAGGTGAGCAAAGCAGATTGGAAAAAACTAAAACAGGGTAAAACTGTTCATAAGATGATGGCAACTGCAGTTAAGACTGATACCAGTTCTAAATCGTCGAGTAAAAAAGCAGGAGTGAATCGACCACAAATGACCGAAGTGGTGCGTCCTTATTTCTATAAGGGCAAACTGGTTGCTGTGGTTTCAATTGGAGCGTATGTTTCCGATATCCAAGGAAATGTTAAACAAATTCAAAATAACTTATGGATTGCTTTTGTAGTTTCCACGTTAATTTCGTTAATCTTGAGTTATTTCCTTGCCCGTTCGACAACCAAACGAATCGACAAAATGAGAATTGCGACTCACCAAATTACACATGGTAATTACGATGTGAAGTTGGATCTGCGTGGCCGTGATGAAATCAGTGAATTGTCTAATGACTTTGGTAAGATGGCTGGCTCGTTACAAGAATCACAAGAGGAAATTAAACGTCAAGAAGAACGCCGTCGTAAATTTATGGCGGATGCCGCCCACGAAATGAGAACACCACTTACGACGATTAATGGGTTGCTTGAAGGACTTGAATATGATGCAATTCCAGAGGAAGATAAAGCTCAAAGCATTAAGTTGATGCAAAATGATACTAAGCGTTTGATTAGATTGGTTAACGATAATTTGGATTACGAAAAGATTCGAACTAATCAATTTACCATGGAACGTAAGGTCTTTAATGCCGCAGAGGTCTTGGCTAACTTAAGTGAGCAACTCAATAAGAAAGCTGACAATCAAGGAGACAAGATCATCGTTGATGCGCCAGACTCATTGATGACGTATGCTGATTATGATCGTTTCGTACAAGTGATTTTTAATATCGTTCAAAATGCAATTCAGTTTACTAAAGATGGTACGATTACTTTGAAAGCTGAAAAAGTTGAGACCGGTAGTCAATTTGAAATCTCTGATACAGGGATTGGAATGACGGATGAACAAGTTAAAAACATTTGGGAACGATTCTACAAAGCTGATCGGTCTCGAATGAATACCGAGTACGGTGAATCTGGACTTGGCTTGGCCATTGTCCATCAACTAGTTGATTTACATGGTGGTAAGATTGATGTCACTAGTGAATATGGTAAAGGAACTAAATTTACGATTTATTTCCCAGATCGTGAACACGCAAAGCACTCATAGTATGATATCTACAGGTAATTGGTTAAATTTAGACCAATTGCCTGTTTTTTGTCGTTAATACACAATGTTAACGTTTTCAGTAGTAGACCAATTAGTTTTTCAAGCTTGTGAAATAAATAACAGTTGTGTAACCGTTTCCAGATATATATAATGGTATGTCATAGAGAGAAATTTAAGGGAGAATTATATTATGTTTATTGCATTAGCTTTAATCCCAGCGTTAGCTTGGGGTAGTGTCGGATTGATTAGTGGTAAGCTGGGTGGTACACCTATCCAACAAACCTTAGGAATGACAGCAGGGGCTGTCTTATTCGGGATTTTTACAATTGTGGTTTACCAACCAGCGCTGACGGGACGCGTTTGGATTTCAGGGCTGTTATCTGGTTTATTCTGGGCAGTCGGTCAAAGCCAACAATTTACATCTATGAAAGCAATCGGAATTTCAAAAACTGTTCCAATTTCTACTGGGTTACAACTTGCTGGTAACGCTCTAGCAGGGGTGTTACTTTTCCACGAATGGAAAACTACGCATATGATTACTGTTGGTACCATTGCAGTTGTCGTATTGATTGCTGGAGCTGCCATCACTTCTTTACGTGATCGTGCGGCCTCAGCCATGGGGGCCACAGATACTCAACATAATGATGTGTCTACTGGTATCCGTGCCATTATTTTTTCAACGTTAGGTTATGTAATGTACACTATCATTGTTAACTACGCTAACGTTGATGCTAAAGCAGTGGTCTTCCCACAAGCCATTGGTATGTTTGTTGGCGCAATTATCTTTGCGTTGTACAAAAAGAGCGCAAAGGATATTACCAAACCAGTATCATACAAAAACGTGTTAACCGGTCTTGTGTGGGGTGTTGGTAATTTGTTCATGTTCATTTCTATTCCTCACGTTGGTTTAGCTATTAGCTATTCATTAGCTCAAAGCGGAATCGTTATCTCTACTTTCGGGAGCATTTGGTTCTTGGGAGAAAAGAAAACCAACAAAGAAATGGTGTACGTTGTGATTGGTTCAGTATTAGTTATTGTTGGGTCAGTACTTCTTGGAATGCTGAAGTAAACTAAGTTATTTTGAGTTGTCTATACCAATTTTGTGGTGTATAATGATGTTATCAAGAAAAGAAAGAGGTAATTATTTTGGCTCATATTTCATTTGATAGTTCTAATCTTAGTACATTTATCCAACCTAACGAATTAGGTGAGATGCAAGCAATGGTGAAAGCAGCTGATGATCAGTTGCGTAATGGCACCGGTGCAGGTTCTGAATATATCGATTGGCTACATCTCCCATCTGATTATGATAAAGATGAGTTTGCTCGAATCAAAAAAGCAGCTCAAAAGATCCAATCAGATTCTAAGGTATTGGTTGTCATTGGAATTGGTGGTTCATACTTAGGAGCTCGTGCAGCAATTGACTTCCTAAATAACGCCTTTTTCCAAGCACAAACAGATGAAGACCGTAAAGCTCCACAAATTTTGTTTGCTGGTAACTCAATTAGTTCTTCTTATGTACATGATTTGGTTCAATTAATTGGAGATCGTGATTTTTCTGTTAACGTAATTTCAAAATCAGGAACTACTACTGAACCATCAATTGCTTTCCGTATTTTCAAACAAATGTTAATTAAAAAATATGGTGATGATGGTGCTAAAGCGCGGATTTATGCTACGACAGATAAAGAACGTGGTGCACTTAAAACTGAAGCTAATTCTGAGGGATACGAATCATTTGTTATTCCTGACGGCGTTGGTGGTCGTTTCTCAGTACTGACGGCCGTTGGTTTATTGCCAATTGCAGCTGCCGGTGCAGATATCGACAAATTAATGGAAGGCGCTCGTGACGCTGAACATGAATATGTCGACACCGACCTCAACAAAAATGAAGCATATCAATATGCTGCTTATCGTAATATTTTATATCGTAAAGGTTATACAACTGAATTACTTGAAAACTACGAACCAACTATGACGATGTTTGCTGAATGGTGGAAACAATTGGCCGGCGAATCTGAAGGTAAAGATCAAAAGGGGATTTATCCTTCATCAGCTAACTTCTCAACTGATTTACATTCATTAGGTCAATATATTCAAGAAGGTCGTCGTACATTGATGGAAACAGTTGTCAAAGTTGCCGAACCTAAGAACGACGTTGTTATTCCTAGTGAAGATGGGAACCTAGACGGCCTTGAATATCTTCAAGGTAAGACCATGGATTATGTGAACGACAAGGCATATCAAGCCGTTGTCCTTGCGCACGTTGATGGTGGCGTACCAGTTATGACTGTCAAGATTCCTAAGCAAGATGAATACAGTTTGGGCTACTTAATGTATTTCTTTGAAGTTGCGATTGGTATTTCTGGCTACTTAAATGGTATTAATCCATTTAACCAACCCGGGGTTGAAGCATACAAAACCAATATGTTTGGATTACTTGGGAAACCAGGCTTTGAAGCAATTGGTGAAGAATTAAAGAGTCGCCAAAAATAATTAATTTAAATATGTAAAATCAAAAAAGCAGCCGAATTGGACTGCTTTTTTAGTCCCGGAATGTCAATTTAAATTAGAAATCGGCTATCTGTAATATGCTTCATGAATACTTCTAAAGGTGTTTGGTAATTAAGTGACTTGCGTGGAATGTTATTACGGCGTGTCATAATTTGCTGGATTAATTCATCAGGTAGTGAACGAAAATCCATACCCTTCTTTAGCCCATCACGTCGAATAATACCATTATTATTTTCGTTTAACCCCCGCTGATTGGGAGCACCAACTTCTGCAAAATAGGTACTAATATCATACTTATTAGCGATCTCACGCCATTCGGCAAACTCTTTACCATTATCAAATGTGATGGACTTGAAGAGGTGCCGTGGTATTTTGGCAAGCCATTGATCAAGGTGAGTGTTAACACATTCGGCAGTACGATGATGAATGTTAAGAATGATTTCAACTTTGGAGAGTCGTTCAACCAGAGTCATGACTGCGCCGTGATGCTTACTTCCTTGAACAGTATCAGCTTCTAGGTGACCAAATTCATTGCGATAGTTAGGATAATCGTTGTATCGCTCATCAATATTACGACCTAATTGTCCGGTTCGTCCTCGGCCGCGTGTTTCAACGTAACCATTAGGGTGACGACGCCCTTTCATTGGCAATTGACGGACATCAAACTCGCCACGCTTGAACACCCGATATAAGGTTCGCATACTACAGCTAATATGATACTCGTTACGACCAATGATGGTATCTGGTGTCCAGCCAGCGTTGACTTGCTTTTGAATATATTTTCGTTCATCTTTCGGTAGAGTAATTGATTTACGACCGCATTTAGTCTTTTGATGATGGTAATGTTCCTGATATTGAACGATAGTTTTTCCCTGATTCAGAAAACGGTAAACACGATAGATAGTTTCAGCACTCCGTCGTAAAGCACGTGCAGCAAGGTAAGCCTTGGTGCCTTGTTTCCAACAATGATATATAAAGGTCAGTTCTTGTGTGTTAAGATGCTTATAGGTCATTTGTGATGTTCCTTTACTTTTGTTTATGGTTATTCAAAAGTCTATCACAAATGACTTTTTTACCCGTGGTGCTAGTTAATTTTTTCCTAGAGGAAAATGTCTAAACATGTTGGTAAATCAACAAAAAAACGCATATAGATAGTAGTCTCAAAACTCCCAAGAAATGAGGACTATTTAACAAACTACGATGGTTACGTCGTGACAACTGAACATTTTGACTTAGCCAATCCTGTTACTAAAGTCGATGATATCCCCGATTATGAAATGTACAGTCAAACAATCGATAGCTTAAATAAGCGTTTTGGCAATCGTGTTTTAAAAGGCATCGAAATCGGTTACATCGCTTCTGAAAAAAATCGGATCATCGACTATTTAGCCGATAAAGATTACGATTTAAAATTACTCAGTGTGCATCATAATGGTCAATTTGATTATTTAGCTGACGAAGTCAAAGATATGGATCCTGCTATTGTGATTCCTCAGTATTTTGCACAACTTTCAGAAGCACTAGTTGTTATAGAAGCAGATGTCTTTGCTCATTTTGACTATGGTTTTCGGGTATTTGGTCTATCCGTTGCTGAATTTAAACAATATGAAGCGCAGTTTTTACCGATTCTAGATCAAGTAATCAAAAATAAATTGGCATTCGAATTAAATACTAAGAGCGCTTACTTGTATGACAATTTAGCGTTATATGAATATGTCATCGATTTATATCTTTCACGTGGTGGTACCTTGTTTAGTGTTGGATCATATGGGCATTACCTTGAACATTTCCGTTTCCATTTCGATGATCTTTTTGCTCTGTTAAAAGCAAAAGGTGTGACGGAATTAGCGATTTATCAAAAAGGAAAGCGAATTATGGTTCCATTACCAGTCTAAAAAAACGTCCTCAGCATCAAAAGTGAGGACGTTTTTTTAGATTTCTTTTTCTAAAATCGGACAAATACGATCTTGTTTTCCTAAAGGAAAATGTTTGATCCCGATTTTTTTAAATCCATAACGTTCATAAAAACGAATACCTGCATGATTTTTTTCATAAACAGCCAAACGTAAATAACGTTTTTGTTTCGTTTTAGCATAACGATTCGCTTCATCGAGTAACCGTTGCCCTAACCCTTTGTTTTGATAATCTTTGAGCAGATAGATCCGTTGAATCTCTATAGCATCTTTTTCATCATTTACTTTCATATAACCAATGAGTATTTGATGATCCTTAATACCAATAAATTTACTGGTTGACTGTGCCAATTCTACTGCCAATATTTCAGTTGTCAATTGTGTCTGTAAATATCTTTGCATATCAAGTGGATCTGCGCCATCGATAAACGATTCATAAAAACTGACAACACTTACAACTTGTAAAGCATCTAGATCATCATAATCTAAATACGCTAGTGTGATTTGATTGTTCATCTAACTTCTCCTTTTGACATAGTATACTATAAATCACCCGTGGTTCTGGTTAATTTTAATATCCTAAAGAATATCTCAAAGTTCCTTCAAAACGTCGTTGTGCTCGACTTAATAGAACACTGTAAGCCAGTAATATGCTTTCAAATCTACTCTCTAGCCCTTTAACAGAACGTGAGTTGAAATTTTGACAACCTAATTTTTCTAAGGAAGAAAAAACAGTCTCAACTGTTTTTCTTTGTTTTCCAAGTAAGCTGTGGTCTAGTTTTTCTGATTTATCCATGTTTTTACGTGGCGGAACGGATATAGTAATGCCCTTAAGGGCAAGCTTTTCATGGATTTTATGGCTAATATATCCTTTGTCCCCTAGGATATTGGGAAGATTCGCTTCTTCCGATAAAGTCTCTAACACTTTCACGTCATGGACACCTGGATTCGTGATTGAGTAAGTAATCGGAAAGCCAGTCTTAGTAACAATCATATGAATTTTAAGACCATAAAAATAAGATTTTTTTGTTGAGTTATAGCCAACTTTGGCTATTTGATTCAATAGTTTTGCTTGTCTATTTCTAACTGGTTTACATAATGGACTAGGAAAACTATCTATAATTCCGACTAGTTCACCTTTGGTGAGCTTCTTGATGAAAAAGTATCGAATAATCTTGATAGTGTAAGCTAAGTTTGAACTTAAGCGAGTGAATCGACTCCTACTAGGAAAGTTACCATTAGGAAATAAGACGGAACAAACCTCTCTATACGTGGCTCTTTGGCTAGTATAGCCATTAATTATGTCCCATATAACACAAGCAATAATCACTGTATCGCGTTGCTTCAGTTGATCAGTATTTCTTCGGTTTTTAATCTTATCTGGTACACAATTGTGGTATATGTTAGAAACAGTTCTCATAATTTCCTTGAATGTTATAAAAGTATCCGTATAATGTTCAGTATATTTTGATGAACGCATATGTAGTCCTCATTTCTTGGGAGTTTTGAGACTACTATATGCGTTTTTTTTGTTGATTTACCAACATGTTTAGACATTTTCCTCTAGGAAAAAATTAACTAGCACCACGGGTACTTTTTTAATTTTTCTAACTTAATTTTACAAACCGCGAGTTAAAAATTATTTGATAGATATTCTTTTAAGCCGTCATTTGATAGTCCAGCAGAGATCCCAATCAGCAGCTTAATTCTGGCTTTTTGGCCATTTAAACCATGGACAAAGTTAACGCCCATCTTCACGAGCTGTTCACCGCCACCTTCATAAGTATAGACGGGCTCTGCATTGCCTCGATAACCACGAGCAACTAAAAAGACTGGAATCTGATGGTCAATCACTTTTTGAAGCGCTGGTAGGACAGTTGGTGGCAAATTTCCTGCGCCAGTACCTTCGATGATCAGACCATTCCCACTTTTTTTCGCCACGTGATTGAATAAATCAGCATCCATTCCGGCGTAGGCTTTCAACAGGTAGACTTGTTGAACGACCTGATTAATCTGAATGGGGGCAATTGGTTTAGGATTGAAGTAGTAGGCGATTGTGTCATGTAAAACTTCACCGATTTGCCCAACGCTAGGTGATTCAAAAGTTTCAACATTCGTTGTGTGAGCTTTCGTCACGAATCGAGCGGCGTGAATTTGATCATTTAATGCGACCAAAACACCACGATTACGGGATTCATTATTAATGGCAATTCGGATTGCACTAATTAGGTTATGCAGCCCGTCTGAGCCGATACTATTTGATGAACGCATCGCCCCGGTAACAACGATTGGTTTATTAGAGCTTAGTGTCAAATCTAAAAAATAAGCAGTTTCTTCCAGGGTATCGGTGCCGTGCGTAATCACAAAGCCATCAAATTTTTCATATTCTTGTTTTATTTCTTGTTGTAACGTCAACATTGTTTCTGGTGTCATATGTGGTGAAGGGAGATTCATAAATTCCTTTGAAGTCACATGGAAATCTTCACCAGAGAGGTTCGCTTGCTTCATCAACGGGTTACTCGAATTGGTATCAACGGCTCCATAATCGTTTTCCGACATCGAAATGGTACCACCAGTATGAAGAACTAGAATATTTTTCATGAGGGCGCTCCTTTATAGTTAATAGGGTAATTATAGTTGAAACAAGTAACTTTGCAATATGGTGTACAAAATTTTGTAAAAATGGTATCCTCAACGAGTAAATAAATATCAATCACACTAGGGGCGCCAAATGGCTGAGACGATTCAATTCGAACCCTTGAACCTGATCTGGATGATACCAGCGGAGGAAAGTGTTAGAACCTAACTCTAAACTTAGGGCTCTTCTAGTGTGCAAAATCACTTAGGAGGGCTATTTTTATGCATAAAAGAATTTACCGGTTAACTTTAACCGCCTTGTTCGTCGCGTTTGGTGTAGTCAGTGGTAGCATGTTTGAGTTTACAATTGGGGTTGCCAAAGTGGCACCGATGCAGCATCTAATCAACTTAATTTCTGGAGTGATTTTAGGGCCATGGGCAGCACTTACTCAAGCTTTTTTAACCTCATTAATTAGAAATATATTGGGGACAGGAACGATTCTCGCATTCCCTGGAAGCATGATTGGTGCATTTTGTTCTGGCTGGATTTTTAAGAAAACGAGAAAATTAATTTTTGCTGTGTTTGGAGAACTAATTGGGACCGGTATTATTGGAGCAATCGTTGCTTACCCTGTCGCTAGTTTATTTTTAGGAACCAAAGGTGCACTTTGGATTTTCATTCCAAGTTTCTTCTTGAGCGCGTTAGTCGGAGTTGTAATTGGCTATGGAATTTTAAAAGTCATGTGGAAAACGGTCATCGTACCCCAATTAGATAAATTTTATTAAAGTAATCAGGCGAAGAGAGTGGATGAAGACGTTCATGGTAAAATGTAGATAGAGTTAACCAGCTCTGAACACGAAAGGCTACTAATATCATCATGTTGAAATTTATCAAAAAATGTCTTTTGATTGTGGTGGCGATTGGACTGGCTTACGGCATTTATGTCAATGTGATTAATGCTAAGACGGTTGATTACACTAAACCATCACAAACTAAAAGCTATCCTAAATTAAAAAATCATCCAAATGCATGGATTGACGTCTCGATTCGAAAGCAGCGCGTTTACATTAAAGATGGCTCAAGAGTTTTGTACACCATGTATTGTTCAACGGGATTAAATAATTCTACCCCGACTGGGACCTTTAGTATTGAAAATGAAAAAGGGACTACTTTTTATAATGCCAATTTAAATGAGGGCGCAAATTACTGGACTTCATTTAAAAACCATGGGGAGTACCTGTTTCATACTGTTCCCATTAAACAAGACGGTACCTATGACAAAGCCGAAGCCAAAAAATTAGGCAAAGTCGCGTCTCACGGCTGCATTCGGTTAACAATTCCCGATGCTAAATGGATTTATAAAAATATTCCCGTTGGGACCAAGGTGGTCGTTGAATAACTGATGATCAAATAGGCTCGTGCAAAAAATGACTTGTGGAAAACGTTAATTTTCTCACAGGGCATTTTTTATTTTAATATTCACAATCAAAAAAGCGTTTTCAATAATTCATAATATAAAAATAGATAGGTACAAGTTTTCATGATTGTTACATTTTAGCATTTAACTATGTCTACTTAGTGAAATTCGTGCTATAATCTCTTAGTTTAGTAAATGAAGAGGTGAAAATATGCGTGAATTATCAATTAACACTAGAGTTAGAATTAATTGGATGCTTGAAGTGATTGCAATTAGTATGTTAGTGGCAATCTTTATTGTTTGGCTAAGTAATCCGGTAAAATTAGCGACTCCGTCAGTGAATCATGAAGGTTGGTTTGTTTCTTATATTTGGCTAGGCACCACGGCTGTGACAATGGTAAGCTTCAATGCCTTGAAAAATGGATTGGGGATGTTACCGCGAATAACTCCAATTAAGGAAGATCGAGACTACACCCCTGAAGAATATCATTTTACAGTTTTTTCGCTTGTTAGTTTATTGGTAATTCCCGCTTTAGCATTTCCCGTGATGATGTCATTGCATTATGTTTTGAGTGACGTTAATAGTCTGGTATCCTTTACTCAGTTAGCAATTAATTAGAGCAATGGAAGGCAGTTATGGCATTTTATAGTGAATTTTTAGATCAACTTGATAATCAAGAACATCGTATGGTACTTGAAAAAGTACTTGATTGGGTAAGTGAAACATATCCACAATTGGGTGGTAAAATTGCTTGGAAACAGCCAATGTTTACTGATCACGGTACTTTTATCATCGGCTTTAGTGTCGCCAAAAATAATTTTGCTTTTACCCCAGAAAGTGTCACAATCAGCAAATTTGAAACGCAAATTGAAAAAACCGGTTATACTCATACTCCAAATATAGTAAGAGTTCCTTTTGACGCGAAAATCGATTATGAATTAATTGGAAAAATGATTGAATTTAATATTGAAGACAAAAAAGACTATTCTAACTTTTTTCGAAAATAAGACTTTGGCAGCATCAATTAAACCCTGATGCTGCCTTTTTGTACCATTAATATTATGAAAACCTTATCATTATGAATTTGGAATGTAAGCTGTTACACTGGTTTTGTTAAAAGAAGTGTTGTTGAATTAAAAAATTGGGGAATAGTTATGACAAGTTATCCAAAACGTACTGTTGCTGAAGAAGAACTTTTGTCACCAGAAAATAGTGTGCTCGTTATCATCGATTATCAACCAGTTCAGGTTCAATCAATTGAATCGATGAATCGTCGTGAATTGATTAATAACATTATCGCAGTGACTAAGCTTTCTAAGATTTATAATGTTCCAATCATCCTTTCGACTGTGAATGTGGCGACTGGGCGGAATAAAGAAACCATTCCAGAATTGAAAGCTGAATTAGATGGTGTTACGAGTTACGATCGGACTTCGATTAATGCTTGGAAAGATAAAGAGTTTAATGACGCCTTGAAAGCCACCGGTCGCAAGAAAATTGTCATTGCTGCACTTTGGACAGAAGCGTGCTTAACGTTCCCATCGATTGATGCGTTACGTGAAGGCTATGAAGTTTATCCAATTGTAGATGCAGTTGGAGGTACAAGCGTGAAAGCTCATGAAGCAGCATTAAGCCGCGTAGAACAGGCGGGTGCTCAACTTACGTCATTTGCGCAGTTAGCTTGCGAATGGCAACGTGACTGGAGCAGAACGGAAACAGTACCACAGTTCTTTAAAGCTTTATCTGATCATGGTGAATTCTTAGAATTATAGATGGGGGGATCTTTAATGTTAGATGTGACAGGATCAATTTCAAATCTACAATGGACTACTGAACATCATTTTTTACACATTCAAGCTCAACACGAATTTATGCGAGCCATTGCAGTCCAATTTGAACTAGCCTATTCAGATTTTCGGGCGATTCAAATGGCTCTTCAACTTGATAACCAAACTGATTTATTGGAAAAAGTTACCGCTCAATATAATGAGGTCTTTCAATATGAAATGGCGTTTGTACGTGGCGGATTAGATGAATTTGATAATCAATTTAAAGATAAGATTGATCAATATCAAACCTAACAAGCGAGCCTGTTAGCAACATTGAATGATATTTTAAAGTTACAACCGAGTCATGCACCTAAAGAAATTTAAGTAGTGAAATAATTAGATACGTCTCCGTGATGTTAGCATAAATAAATGTGAATAACACAAAAAAACTGGGAATACACTAAATCATACCTTTGGTGTAACCTCAGTTTTTTAATTTGCGGACGATTAATTTAATATGAATCTTTCAATAATTCGATATGTTGTTCATTAATTTGTTTTAGTTGAGATGCCAAGTTGCTAATTGAATCAAAGTTCAGTTGTAATTTGGCAATACCAGCTAAAAAACCGTTTTGTAACGCTAGAACTCTACTTTGGGCATAGACTTTCCTGATATCAGCGTCATCGTCTGGTAAACGGAATTTTTGGATAGATTCTCGGACATCATCTAATTTATCATTCAAAATTTGCTGTAATCGTTGTTTTTGTGACAATAGATTGGCGGAATCCCATATTTGTTGAAATTGCTTAAAATCAATATTATTGACTACTCTAGAAGTAGTGTTTTCGTATTTGGATAAGTATGAATTAATTTTACCAGTTTGTGTATTATGAAAGGTGAAAACGACGGACCATTGAGCCATTAAATACCTCCAGTATTTGAATTGAGTACGGTTACTTGAAATAAAAAAAGCAACTGGCCTTGGGAGACTAGTTGCTGACAATTGGGCATACTGGGAACAACTTACTGTTCACAATGTGCCTTTATAAGACTGATTTAACAACTTTCTTCTTGTGAAATTAATTTGAGCCATCTACAAACCATCTAAAAATTTACATAGGCTACAAACTTATCAGCAATTTCATCTTCCTTTTTCTTGCTGACTTTCATGTAAATCTCCATCGTGGTTTGAATATCTCGATGGCCTAGCTGATGCTGAACTTGTTTAACATTCAAGCCGCCTTCAAAGGCTAGTGTAGCATAACTTGCACGAAAAGAGTGGACTGTTACCTTTTTTAATTCATAACGATCAATAATTTCATTCAACCAATAAGTTGACTTGCCAGGCTGTATCATTTCATTCTTTGATACATTTGAGAAAACCAGTTGTTCATCGTTGTTGGCATTAAATCCCATTATTAACATTCGTTTGCGCTGAATGATGCGCCAGTTTTCCAAAACTTTCATAGTATTCGTATCAAGCATTACTTCACGATTACTGGTATAAGTCTTAGGGCTAGTAACAATTAATCCATGTTCACCCCTGGATTGTGTTTTTGAAATTGTAATGGATCGTTTAGTCCAGTTAATATCTTTATATTGCAGACAAGCAAGTTCAGATTTACGACAACCACTGAAAGCCAATAATCGAAAAAATGCGTAGGCTTGTGGGTCGTCAAAATCTTTCAAACATTCAAAGAAGTGTTTCATTTCTTCAAGGTCATAAAAATCTTCCTTATCGTCAATTTTTTCAGTCATATTTTGACGTGGCAAAGTAACTTTATCGGCCGGATTAGTCTTACACATATCCATCTTGATGGCATATTTGAACACCTTACTAATCCAGTTAAATAGTACCTTGTACTTTACATAGCCCTTATCAAAATACTCATCGACAAATTCTTGTACCATTGAAGGCGAGATTTTACTCATGCGCCTATTTTCAAATGTGGGTAAAATATGCAATCTAAAGTATTGACTTGTTTTAACCCAGGTCGGTTCTTTGACCGTATTCTTATAGGTAGCAAAAAATTTTTCGTAAACATCTTTAAACTTTGGATCAGTTATCGCTATTCCAGTTTCAGCATATTCTTGCTCAATTCTGGAGTAGGCCAGGATAGCTGCTTTTTTGTTTTGGAAACCTTGTTTGATAATGCGCTTACGACTTCCATCAGGATTAAATCCTACATAAATTTGAAACTTCCACAAACGCTTGCCTGTTTTTGTTTTGTAATTTGTAACTGATGCCATAATATTATCCCTTCCTACGCTATGACGGGCAAGGAGTTGGGATATGTATGTGGTTAAATTTTACTGTTGTTTTCGTGCATTTCAAGTGTTTCTTCTGAAGATATATTTACATCAAAAATGAAAGCTGCATTACGGAAAATTTCCTTAGGTTTGATGATTGTAGCTACATACCGTTCAATGTCTTTGCTGATATCAGTTCTAAATGCATCAGATAACCTAGAAAGATAATTATTGTATTTTATTAATTCATCTTCGGTTGAAGGATAAAGCGCTACTGAATACATATTAGGTGTACCAAATATCATTTCATAATAGCCTACAAACGAAATTGCAGAAACTTTACTGTTATTTTCGTATACATTGATGAAAAAATCAACATTGAATAAATGAATATCCGTTTCATTTCCATTGTCCAATTCTTTATCTAGATTAAATGAGTAATCAAAATCAAATGGTACAAATTCAAAAAAATCAGACGGAGTAATTTTTAACGCCTGGCATAACTTATTAATCGTATCAAGTTGAATCATTTTTCCATCGTTTTGTGCCGTTGTTGTAATTGTGTGTCTTGATAAATTGGTTTCATTAGCGAGTTCGTTCACACGCCTTTGTTTCTTTGCCATTAATACTGCTAGATTGTTTCTTATCATAATTCACACTCCTTTATCGTAATAATACGTATTTATACAGACAAATGCAAGTGAATGCTCAAATTTGGGCTAGTTTCTTGCACCAAAGTATTGACTTTTTAATTATATAAGCACATACTGTGTTTAATCGATTAAGGCTAAGTAACTAGCCCAGTGATAAATATATTTGAAAGAAGGTGAAGAAATGGATATGCAGATTACATTACCACAAGCGATTGCTGATTCAATACAGGCAACAGTGCAACAATCATTGAAGGATTCAATCGATAAACTTCAAGGTGATACAAACGCTCCAGAATGGTTTGACCTAAAAGGCGCAAGTGAGTATCTCAATGTTAGTTTAGGAACACTCTCAAAATTTTTGCGGCTTGGTTTACAGGTTACAAAAATTGATGGCGTTCAACGTATCAACCGGCACAACCTAGATTCATTCATGATGGATCATGAGATTTAATTTCAACATTTTAGAATTGCAATGACGGGCAAGGAGTGAGTATGATGCAAGATTTTTTTGGACTTGATTTAAACGGATCAGTATTTTATGCATCCATTATCACAGTAACATTAGTATTAACGGTTTTGGCAATTGGATATTAAGGTGATGGATATGAGTGAAGAAAACAAAAAAACACCGATAACTTTGGACGAGTTCGGTGTTAGACAAGATACAAATATTTGTTTCTTCTATTCTACCTTAATCAGTTTCAACAATCAAAAATTTTAAGGAGAAAGAATTATGGTTAATAGGAATAATGATAAAACGATTGATTTAATCAATCTTGATGGTGGTTTATGTACTTCACTAGATTTAATTGATGTTATTGCAGATTATTTAGAAACTCTAGACGATTGTGTAAGCAAGTATAAGCAAAACTCTACTCATGAAAATGCTGAGAGTATTCGTTGTGAAGCAATTTGTGAGAGTGGTAAGTTGATTACTTTGATTGGCTGTTTACGTGCTGAATTAAATGATCATATTAAAGAGAGCAATAAAATAGCTGACCTTTATTCAATTAGTGAAGAACAGGACGGTGAATAATATGAGTAAAGCATTTGCAGTCTTTGAAATTAATGACGATTTACTGACTGATGGCAAGTTAAATGAAGAATTATTCATGCAACGTGTCAATCAATGTTCGGACAGAAAAGCATGCGCACAAGTGATGGAAACGCTTGGACTGGTAAAAAAGGGGGGTGCGCTAGTTGCCACCTTAGCAGAAAATGTAGCAATGACCCGTGAAGATTTTGCGGCTTATTTCTATGAGATGGCTGACAAGCACATTCTAAGCGTGAAAACGTATGAAGATGAAGGGGCTGATGTGATTGGTAAGGTATAGTTCAGTTCCTGAAGAATTACAAAAGCTATCCATTTGGGGCTTATTTAAAACCGAAGTAAAGCCTACCAAAACAGACCCTAACCATCTAACTAAAATGCCAATTAGTCCAGTTGATGCTTCAGGGCTGCCATCAAATGACAGTTCAAAATGGTTCGACTTTGAAACAGCATTAAATGCGTTGAATGAAATGAAGTTCAATTCAAAGGGTTTGGCAATGTTAATTCAACCCCCTTACATGTTTATTGATTTAGACCACAAGGAAAATGAAATGAATAACGGTACGGGTATGGTAGCGGAGTTCTTAACCGCTGCTAATCATTCGTACGCTGAAACTTCAGTATCGGGAACGGGCTTGCATATTATTGCTCGTGGAGAAAAGCATACAACACGATCTAAAAATTCTAAATTTGGATTAGAAATGTATACTGATGCTCGTTTTGTGGCACTGACTGGTGATTCGTTTAATGGTGTTTCTACTATTAATGAAGTCAACCAGGATTATCTCGACAAACTAACCGCTAAATACTTTCCTGAAAAAACGCCCGTTAGTAATGTCTCCACAGTTTCAATTGGCAGCGAGTTACCAGACGATGCAGAGTTATTGGATAAAGCCTTTAACGCAAAAAA
This sequence comes from Paucilactobacillus nenjiangensis, assembly GCF_005405445.1. GTDB lineage: Bacteria > Bacillota > Bacilli > Lactobacillales > Lactobacillaceae > Paucilactobacillus > Paucilactobacillus nenjiangensis. The sequence goes on along the minus strand of NZ_BJEB01000003.1, from coordinate 32,848 downwards.
TGGTAATGATTTTAAAGAATTGTATCAAGGCAATTGGGAAAAGAATTATTCTTCCCAGTCAGAAGCTGACCAGGCACTTGCTAATTACTTAGCATTTTGGACTAATAAAGACTATTCACAGATGGATAGACTATTCAGACAATCAAATTTGATGCGTGAAAAGTGGGACGAAAAGCACGGGAAACAGACTTATGCGGCCATTACCTTGAATACCGCAATGCGTGATGTTTCAGATACGTATTCTAAGCACTCAACCAATGACAATGCGTATAACATTAGTGAACTGTTGGACGAGCGGACGACTAAGGACGACAAGCCCCTGGCTGAATATCCAATACCAGATTTCACTCAACTGACTAAAAAGCGGATGCCATACTTTAGCTATGATGATACTGGTAACGCTGACCGATTTACAGCGGTGTATCACAATCAATTTATCTATGATGATGTGAAAAAATGTTTCTACTTTTGGAACGGTGTTCAATGGCAAAACGATACCGCTAAGAAGGCCAGTAAAGCACTGAACAATTTAATTAATGAATTAAAGATTGAACCGTTACACCTTGCCCCCGGCATGAGTGAAGAAGATGGTCAGTCAATATTTCAAAAATTTTCCAAACGTTCAAGACAGCACAGTGGCAAAGTTGGAGCACTCGAAGAAGTTAAGGGTCAGGTTGCCATTGATCCAGAGTTATTAGATGCAGATAAGAATTTAATCAACACACCTAATGGCATTTTAAAGATTGACGATAACGAACTTTCAATTGTCAAAAACACCCCGGGTAAGCTACTTACAAAGATAACAGCCGGCAGCATTACAACCGATAGTATTCACGGTTCACGGTGGGAACGATTCCTAAATGAAATTTTTCTCGGTGATGTGGAAACCATTCAATTCATGAAACGCGTTATTGGCTACTCACTTGTTGGAAATGGTAAAGAACGAAAAATGTTTATTCTATACGGTGATGATGCGGACGATGAGAACAATGGAAATAATGGAAAATCGGTTATGGTTCAGGCGGTAGCAAACGTACTGAAAGATTATGCCTGGCAGTCCAATGCTCAAATGCTGATAGAAACGCAAAGCCAATTCGACAACAGTAAGGCAGCTAGTCCAGATATTGCAGCGTTGGAAAATATGCGTTTTGTACGAACCACCGAACTAAAGGATAGAGCTAAGTTAGATGAAGCAAAAGTGAAGATGCTAACGTCAGGCGAAAGCATTAACACCCGTTCACTTTATAAAGGTGAAGTAAACTTCCAAGCCACTCATGCGATATTCTTAACCACAAACTTCAAGCCAGTAATCAATGGCACTGATGCGGCAATTTGGGGGAGATTAGTTTACATACCTTTTCTAGCCAAGTTCAGTGAAGAAAAACATAACATTGATACTAATCTTTTGGAGAAGTTAGATCGTGAGAAAGATATTATCATGACCTGGATTGTAGAAGGCGCACAAGATTATCTAGCCAATGGCTTACAGATTCCACAGTCAATCATGCAAAACAATGAACACGAGCGTAATAAACAAGACGTTGTTCAAATGTTTGTTGACGATTGCATAATCATGACTGGCAATGATACAGACCGGATTAAACCGGTTGACCTTCAGCATTTATTTAAGGGTTGGAGTAAAGACCTGGATATTAAAATGAGTGCCGATAAGTTTAGCAAACTGTTTAGAAAACGTTATGAAGATAATTACATCACAAGTCATGGTGTAAATTTCATCAAAGGTATGGACAGGGTGATGCCGGTGATGCCACAAAATAAAGTAATTTCACTACCCATCACCCACGATAACCCAGTCGTACCAAGTCATTAAGAGCTTGGGTGATAGCGGTGATAGCACTATTTGAAAAGTCCAATAAATATTTTATTATCTCTTATTCGTGGAGAATATATATAAATAAGACTTTTCTAGTTTCGGCATCACCCCCATCACCCGTGGGCTACAACCATTGATACAACAACGTTTATAAGGGTGATAGCACATTGACGTACCTATCACCCACCTATCACCAAACACAACATAAATTTAAAAGGAGATTTTATTATGATGAATCCAAACGAAATTACAGAATTAAATGGTACAAAGATTTCAGGCAGACTGTTATCTGTTTACGAAATGATTCCTGAAGGTGCTGCTAATCCGACACCAAGCAAACTAATTTGTGCAACTTTGCATGTTACGCCACGACACTTAGCTGAAATGGTAAACACGCTGCTTTATCAGTACCACATACCAGTTGTGGCCTATCGAAAGAAGGGCAAGCATGGCTATGCCATTGCTACAAATCAACAGGAACTTGATGATGGTTGCGCCCCTTTGGAGAGTACATGCCATGAATTGAACCAACGCATTAACACATTGAAGTCATTCACATTCCAGGAAGAAGGATAGCCTATGAACTTATCACAAAGAGATATGCAACTACTGACAAAAGAATATCCCCTACCTTGTGGACAAATGTACGGTGTACCTAATTCCGATATCAAGACCCGTCAAGAGATGTTTAGGAAGTACGATTCTCCGGCTGCTTTCTTGGATTTATCTGACGATGAACAGCGAAGATTGATACGGTTTGTTTGTCAACTCGGTTCGATACATAACTATAATCCAAAGCACAATAGCTACACGATGAAACATTTGTACAGGGCTTTCAGTTATGGATCGTATGTTTATAACGGTGCTTTCAAGGGTGCAATGTTGTTACGTGGTTTCAAGGTAAAGGACGAGCACGAACTGAACTGGACGTTCAACATGTCCGAACGGGTATACACCACCCTACGCCACACACTAGCCAAGGAACGAGCAGGATAATTTTTCTTGCTTATGATTGACGATTGATTGCTTGATGTCTTTCTTGATGTGGAGATGAAAGAGAAAATGAAACCGAAGAAAGTTTGCAATCACGTTGGATGTAATGTGCTGATTGATTATGATAAGTCATATTGTGCTAAACATCAGACAGATAAACAGCAGCGAGTTACTAGTGATTATGATGTCTATGATAATCGTAAAGAGATTGGTGGGAAGTTTTTCCAGTTCTATCATTCAAAAGCATGGAAGCGGTTGTCATATAGTTATCGGTTGCGCAATCCAATGTGTGAAGTCTGTTTAAAGAAGGATATTTATATTAAATGTGATGTTGTAGATCATATTCTTCCAATAAGAAACGATTGGAGTAAACGTTTAGACGAAAATAACCTTCAAGCGTTGTGTCATTCGTGCCATAATGCCAAGACCAGAGCCGAGAGTACACGCCTATCACTTACCCCTTTGAACAAACGGGGCTAGGGTTAGGCCACTGGAAACCGATGGTAAGGGTCGAAAAAACAGATAAAGCCAAAAATAAGTAATTTCATGCTATATTGCGTATAATATTAAATTAAATATGTTATAATAAGATTAGATAAAATTAATGGAAAGGAGTTAAAAATTATATGTCAAATACGTATAAAAATGTTGAAGAATTGCACGGTCATTGGAGTAAAGACCAGATAGCACGTAAGCAAAACGCAAAGGATTCTTTGTTTGATTACCAACAATTAGAATCACAAGCGCCCCTATGGTTATCTGATTTAGCTAAACAAGAATGGCAACGCATTACAACACTGGTTAAAAACGAAGTCCCTTTGAGTGAATTAGATGTTGCATGCCTTGCAAGCTATTGCCAGGCGTATGCTACCGTGCAAGATTGCCAAGCACACATTGAAGAACAAGGCTTAGTCATTGAAACCGACAACGGTAATATTAAGACTAATCCTTATGCCACTATTCAGACTAATGCCTTAAAGGACTTGCGCATGCTTGCCACACAACTTGGATTGTCAGTCTATTCTCGTATGCGCCTGGAAGTATCGGGTGGTAAAACTGATGAGAACGATCCATTCAAAAAGGTGTTAAGTAATTAATGAATTACAGTAAGCAATACGCTGATGCAGTCAAAAGTGGCGAGATTGTAGCCGGTAAAAAAATCAAACAAGCAACCAAGCGAACATTAAGAGATTTCAGAGCGCAGAAGAAAGACGATTTTTTATATTATTTCAACGAAGAACTGGCAGCACAAGCAATTGAATTTGTGGAGTTAATGCCGGCTCGTGATGGCTCGGATTTACACCTAGAGTTATTTCAAAAATATATGATCAGTGAGTTATTCGGGTGGCGGTTAAAAGATAATGATACAAGACGATTCGATAGAGCTTTTATCTCAATGGCTCGTAAATCCGGTAAAAGTTATTTGATGAGTAGCATTGCAGCAATCTACTTACTACTTGAAAACAAGCCGGCTAAGAACCGTGAAATTGTCTTTACAGCTAACTCCATTAAACAAGCGCATCTTGCCTTTGACACCCTGGCAAGTGGCTTACGACAGGTTGCTAAAAAATCTCCATCATTAAGAAAGCGGCTGAAGATAAACCGCCTTGAGATATTGGATTTAGAAACTGATAGTAAAGCAATTCCACTGGCTTCAGAATTAGATAATTTAGACGGTTATCAATCAGACTTAGCAATTATTGATGAGTTTGCAAAAGCCAAGACTAAAGATATTTATGATGTGTTGAAGTCAGGACAGATTAATTCTGATAACAGTTTATTGGCAGTCATTTCAACTAGTGGCAACGATTTAAATTCACCTATGTATGCTGAATATCAATTCGTGGAAAAGATACTCAAAAACGAAGAACAATCGGATAGATACTTTGTTGCCATTTGGGAACAGGATTACAAGAATGAAACGTTCAAACCAGAAACCTGGGAGAAGTCAAATCCATTATTAGCTAATCCAGAACGAGAAAAGATTATCAGACCTAAGTTGCAAACTGATGTAGACCTGGCAAGCGACCAGGGTAACTTATTGCCTATTCAGATTAAGAATTTCAACTTGTGGCTGATGGCTCGCAAGAACTCTTATATATCTGCTAAGGACTGGAAACAGGCGGCACGAGAACCACCAGAATTAATTGGACGTGATGTCTATATTGGGATTGATTTATCCAAAGCCAATGACCTTACTTCTATATCCTGGATTGTGCCAATGGAAGATTACCTTTATTGCGATAGTCATTCATTCGTGGCTACTAAGTGGGGGTTAGATGAGAAGATTAAAAAGGACGGTTTCAACTATCGTCAAGGTGAGAAAGATGGAGAATGTTCAATTACCAAACTGGATTCGGGTGTGATTGATTACACCGAAGTATTCCAATACATTATGGATTTAATCCACGACAACCAATTTATTGTTCAAGGTATCTGTTATGATCCATACTCTTTTGCCTATCTGCTATCTGAATTTGAAAAAGCTAAAATGCCACTGATTGAAGTCAGACAAGGCACACAAACTTTATCAATTCCTACCATCAAATTTAGAGATAACCTGTTTAATGGCAATATTATGCACGCTGATAACAAGCTGCTTGAGTACACGATTAACAACGCTATATTAAAGTACGATAGCAACAACAATCCAATTATTGATAAAACCGAAAACAGTAACAAAATTGATGCGGTAGCAGCATTGATGAACGCCTACACTCAAGCAGTTAGTTACTTTGATGATGTCGATACCGAACAAGCTAACAATGATTTTTATCAAAGTGATCAGTTTAGTTTTTAATCCTGGACTGGCAAAAAGCAAGTTTAGGTGGGGGGCTAAAACAGTTCCCCATCTCAATAGAAAGGAAGTGAGAAAAAGTTGAGTATATTTAAAAGAGAAAAAGTTGAACCAGATAAGGAAACCGCCTTTCTTGATACAGTCGTATCAATGACAACAGACGATTCCAATACTTATGTCGGTGCACGTTCTTTACGCAATTCTGACGTTTACACAGCGGTTAAAGTGATTGCGTCAGACTTGGCAAGTAATCCAATTGAATACACTGACAAACGCCTTACAAAGCTATTAAACAAAGCCCCTAACGACAAGATGAACGCCTGGTCATTCAAGTTTGCACTGGCAGTAAATATGTTACTGAATGGTAACTCATTCGCTCGTATTTATCGCAATCCAAGCGGCCAAGTGTCAAGCCTTGAATTTATCAATAACAGCCGCATGACTGTTAAGAAGGACGATACAGACGATAGTCTTTCATACTATGTAACTGATGGTGATGGACGTAACAGCGTTGAATTAAAGCCTACTGAAGTGCTGCATTTCAAGTCTTTCACAAGTGATGGATTGATAGGAACTTCAGCACTTTATTCACTCGCTGATGAGATTAATATTCAAAACACTGGTAACAAACTATTAAGAAGTCTGTTCAATCGTAGCGTTCAAGGCACGGGTATTTTAAAGGTTGGTAAATCTAACCTGGATGCCAAGTCCAAAAATGCCATCCGGGAAAAGTTTGAAGAAGCCAATACGGGTGATAATGCACTAAGGACAATCATTCTTGATGAAGATATGGAGTATTCCACCCTGGAAGTCAATTCTGATGTGTTGAAGTTTGTTAATTCAAACAGTTGGACGACACAGCAAGTTGCTAAGGCGTTCGGGATTCCATCAGAAAGATTAGGTGTGGAGAACGATCATACAAGTTCGACCCAGAATAATCTGTTGTATTTACAAAATACGTTAGTTTATTACTTCCAAACATTCACTAGTGAATTGGATATGAAACTATCTTCAGGCGACAACATGTTTACGTTCAATACTGACAAATTGTTTAGTGCTGATTATGCGACAGTCCAGGATTTAGCAATCAAAGGATTGCAAGGCGGATTAATCACGATTAATGAAGGCCGAGAAAAAATTGGACTTGAACCCGTTCCAAACGGTGATAAGTTATTAACCAGTTTGAACTATACAACACTTGATAATTTAGAGAATTATCAAAACAAAAACGAAAGTGAGAGTACAGAATAATGGCAAATGATATTGAAAAACGCCTTACTCCAGACACTGATTTAAAAGCTATTCAACCTACCAAAGCAGACAGCTCGCAATCAGACGACAGTCAGGAACAAGACGATACTAGTAAGGATAACACAAAAAAGTTAAGTGGCTACGCAGTAGTATTTGATTCACCAAGTAAAGATTTGGGTGGATTTACTGAAACGGTCAGCAAAGGCGCATTTGATGGTGTGGACTTATCGAACGTATTCCTTGTGAATAATCATGATATGAGTCAAGTCCTAGCATCAACAAAGGCTAAGACACTAACTTTAAAGGTAGACGACAAAGGCTTGTATTTTGAAGCCACATTGCCAGATACCACAAGCGCCAGTGATACATTTGAAAATGTAAAAGATGGCAACATTTCAAGCATGAGTTTTAGTTTCATCACTGCTGAAGATGGTGATGAATTTACAAAAGATGATTCAGGTAAAGTAGTCCGTAAAATTAATCAAGTCAAGTCGCTATTCGATGTATCAGTCGTAGCTATCCCGGCTTATGATGACACAAATGTAGAAGTTGCAAAACGTAGTTATACAGCGTGGTTAGAAAATTCAAACAAAGAAAAGGAAGTTGAAAACATGACACAAACAACAATTATTGAAAATGGTGCAAAAGCAGAAGTACGTAGTTTTGAAGATTACATTCGTTCACAAGGTGAAAAGCGTGATGGCTTAACAACCGTATCAGGCAAGATGGTAGTTCCTACTGAAGTTATTGGAGATGTGTTTGATCTAAAACGCAATAAAGATAATTTAGCTCAATACGCTACTGTTAAAAAAGTTGGTTCAGCACAAGGCACTTACCCTGTTGCCACTAATCAAACAGGCGTATTGGCAACCAAAGAAGAATTGGCAGAAATTGCTGATGTCGATGCTGATATGTTTAAAGGTGTGGATTACAAAGTCGTTACCAGAGCCGGAAAAATCTACCTATCTAGTGAATTAGTTGAAGATGCTGAAGTTAATATTGTCAATGAAGTTAAGGCACAACTTAAAAAATTAGTTGAAAATACCGACAACCAAAACATCATTGAATTATTGAAGAAGTTCACTAAGGTTGCAGCAACCACACTTGATGATTTAAAACATGTCTTTAATGTGGATTTAGACCCGGCACTAGATAAAATGGTTATCACTAATCAAGATGGATTCAACTGGTTAGATACGCTTAAAGATAGCAATGGAAACTATATCTTACAACCATCTATTACAGCACAATCAGGCAAGAGCTTATTAGGGGCTGATATTGCAATTATCAGCAACAAGTTATTCACAACAACCGGTTCAGCATTGCCATTCATTATCGGTGATGTTTCTCAAGCGGTATTCATTGCTAAGAAGAATGAAGTTCAAACTCAATGGCAACAATTTGATTCATACTCACAAGGATTGGCAGTTATTATCCGCAATGATTATGAACAAATTGATAGTGAAGCCGCTCGCTATATTGAAGTAACACCGGCAGCCGCTCCAACAACGACACCAAAAGCCTAACCAATAAGATTATGAAAGTGTCCTTCACGGGCGCTTTTTTATTAAGGGAGTGAAAATATGATTATATTAGAAGATTTAAAAAATAGCTTACGCATTTCTCACAACGAAGATGATGTTGTCTTACAACGTGATATTGATACCGCTAAGGCTTATATCATTGCAGCCATTGATTCCACATTGACTGAAGATGACTTGAAGGACTATAAACAGTTCGATTATGGTGTTTCCTTGCTCGCTGAATGGTTTTATCTTAATCGTGGAGAAACTACAAGCGTACCAGTTCCGACTGGTGTAACGTCAATGATTCAACAATTAAGGGGTGCTATCTATGCCACTGATTAAACATGTAAATGAATTGGATCAGTTAATTACTATTCAATCAATTTCATCCGGTGGTGATTCCGGGCCAGAACCTAATGCCACTGAATACAATGACCTATTCAAAACCTGGGCACATATCCGAACAACCAATTTAAATGAAGCACTGATTGATGGTGCTTATGCTTTCCCTAAAACCGTTATCTTTGTTATTCGACACGATCAACCGGCAGCCATCAATACGACAATGCGATTGATATGGAAAGATGATACCTATTCAATTAAAGAAATTAATCCAGATGACAGTTACAGGGAGTGGGATATTATTATTGCAGAGTTATACAAATAGGTTATATTATTATCAGTTATATGTTATAATAAAGGTGTCCTAGAGATAGGATAAATACGAAACAGGCTATCGAACAGATATTAGACCATCTTCAAAATAGCAACTGTAAAAGTGTTTAGATGATACCATAATGTCATCTCCTTTAAATTTTGTACTAAAACTGATTAATACCAAGTTAAGTAATATTATAATGATTAAATACGTTGGTAACTTATCAGTTAGATCTAGTTGATTTATCCATTGTATTTTCATCACTCACAACCACACATTAATTTGTTTTATCTAAAAGAGTGCCTTCAATTCGTCAGGGGTGCTCTTTTTTGATGGATAAGTTTACAGTGGATTATTCAATGGGTGCTTACAATACGTTTATATCACGTCAATTTTGTGTTACGTTGACTAATTCAATAGTAGAATACTTTATTATTTCTTCCATATTATATTAAGATGTTGAGTAGATTGAGCGGAGTTTTCCGCTGATTGAGAGTAATAAAAAAGCCAGTAGCAGCAACTACTGGATTCTCTCGCCCGTCATTATAGGTATACCAATTTGAACATTTTATGAACAATATTCTCATTAGTGTTTAATTCATTAAAAATCGTACTTAAAACCATCTAAAAACCATCTAACTCATCTAAAAAGGTGTGAATGTATGAAATTACGGAAAATAAAAAGGCTGATATATCAAGCGTTTAGAGCTTGTTACCAGTCTTTACTATGAAACAATTGGGCATACTGGGTTCGAACCAGTAAATTGCGGATTCAGAGTCCGGTGCCTTACCAATTTGGCTAATGCCCAATAAGACGTTAGGTTTCCTCAACAATAATATTATACAGAATTGGAAATTCACATTCAATAGCTATAGACTAATCAGTTAATCTTTTAAGGGTTGTTTGCTATAATTGTGGGTGAGTTGAAAGGGGAAAAGTTTATGGCAAGTAATTCAGATTCAATTTATCATGTTTTAACGTATATGCAACAACATCCTGAGGTAATTAACCGACAACCGTTGGAATATACGAATGTCATTAGACTCAATATACCAGATTCAATTAAGGTTGCAGATGCAGACATCTATTTTCCTAGACAAAAATTAATGGTTAATCGATTTACACCAGATTTTGTAGCGAAAAATGGTAACTTGCTTGATTATTATTACCAAATGACGCATCAAGAAATCCCTAATTTCCATGATGTCTGGGTCACGACTTCACATATTATTGATAAAAACACATATTTATTGGAATTATCATTTGAATAGCCTGAATACCATTGACAACGGAGCGAATAAATAGCTATACTAGTATAGTAATTTTGCCCGCTGGTCAAATTGGTTAAGACGCAGCCCTCTCAAGGCTGAGTTACGGGTTCGATCCCCGTGCGGGTGATTAAAAAAGCTGTACTCCTTGTATATCACGGAGTACAGCTTTTTTAGTACATGATAATTATTTTTAATTATTCGGTGTAGTCAACATGTTTTGTTTCCTTAGTAAATGCAAAGGCAACGAATGATAATACTGACATTACGCCTAAGTATAAACCAACATATTTGATACCCCAGTTAGCAGCTAACCAAGTTGCAACTGTTGGAGCAAAAGCAGCACCAACGATGGCGGCTAGATTATAAGCAAGGGCAGAACCAGAATAACGAACTTTAGTTGAGAATAGTTCTGGTAATAAAGCTCCCATAGGGCCATAAATGATTCCCATTAAGAAGAATCCAATTACAAGGAAAGCTACGGCACCGGCCACGTTGTGCGTGCCACTTAAGAAGTAAGGGAAAAAGAATGAGAAAACTACGAGTAATGCAGCGGTAGTCATCAACATTTTCTTGCGTCCCCAGAAATCAGCCAAGTATGATGAAATAAGAATCATAGCAGTGAAGACGAGAATTGATCCCATTAAGATTAGCAAGAATTCTTTGTTTGAAAATCCTAGGTTAGTGGTTGCGTAACTGATTGACCAGGTTGAAAGTGTAAAGAAAAGTGTGTATGTAACAGCAACGATGAAGGTTCCACGGATGATTTGTTTCCAGCTGGTTTTGAAAACTTCTTTAAGTGGTGATTTAGTTGTTTCAGAGTTTTCTTGAGCCTTACGGAATAAAGGAGTTTCTTGCATTCTTTTACGAACCCAAAGTCCGATGAAAACCATAACTGATGAAGCAAGGAACGGAATTCTCCAACCAAATGAAGCCATTTGTGAAGCAGATAAGAATGATTCAAGAACATAAAATAATCCATTACATAAAATGAAACCAATTGGTGCACCTAATTCGGGAAAGGCACCATATAAGGCACGCTTGCCTTCAGGAGCATTTTCAGTAGCAACTAGGACAGCTCCAGACCATTCGCCTCCAAGACCAATTCCTTGAATAAAGCGACAGAGACAAAGTAGTAACACTGCCGAAAAGCCTAAGGTTGAATACCCAGGGAGAAAGCCAATCATAACTGTTGATCCACCCATGAGCACTAGGGAAACAACCAAAGTCTTTTTCCGACCAATCTTGTCACCAAAGTGTCCAAAAATAAATGAACCAAGTGGGCGAGCAACAAAGGCAACTCCAAAGGTGAGTAAACTAAGCATCATCGCAATTGTTGGTGTTAAGGTTGGGAAAAAGATTTTAGGAAAATACGTGGCTGATGCAGTCCCAAATGCGTAAAAGTCGAAAAATTCGACAGCAGTACCAATCATTGATGCAAAAATAACTGTTTTGACTGGATCCCGCTCTAGTGTGGTGCCTTCTTCTTTATGTAAAGTGTTTGATGTAACATTCTCCATATAATTCACTCCTCTAATATGTGTGTTTTTGAAATGATTGCAATAAACTATGTGTTACTGAACGAATGAAACTTAACCTCCAAGCCAAAAGTTTTGAGAAAAAGAAAAAGCCAAGAACTGATTTGACAGTCCTTGGCTTTGCCAACACTGCCCGCGTAAATCACGGGCACATTAAGTAGCCCGCATCACATAATAATGACGTAGTTAATGACGACGACGCTAATGCTAATAATGTTTGTGTTAGTCATTTCGAGTTCTCCTTTTTCATTTGATGAATGTATCATACATGATAAAAAAAAAATTGTAAATGAAAATTTGATTAAAAAATTAAAGAATTTACTTTTATTAAGTATAATCGTTGATACAGCAAGGATTTAGATGACGAAATAAATTAAAAAATTTTCATTTGTTTTGCTTGATTTTAGACATTGACATGAATTTTGTCGTTGTAGACAGATTAATGACGCTGATTAGAGTTCTTGACATCATATAGTGAAATGGCTAAACTTTTATTAAATTCTTGTGATGATAAGAATTCAATACATATTAGGAGGCTATTTTTAGATGGCAAAAGCAAAAGCGTCAGAGATCGATTTTAACAACCTAGGATTTAACTATTTTGATCTTCCATACCGATTCCAAGCAACTTGGAAAGATGGTCAATGGAGTGAAGGCGAACTGACCGAAGATGCTGAGGTACATATTAACGAAGGGTCAACTGTCCTACATTATGGACAATCTGACTTTGAAGGGTTAAAAGCATATCGGACAAAAGATGGTTCTTTACAACTTTTCCGTCCAGACCGTAATGCCGCCCGGATGCAAAACTCATGTGCCCGAATGATGATGCCGGGTTTTCCAACTGACCAATTTATCGATGCTTTAAAACAAGTGGTTAAAGCTAATGAAGATTTTGTACCACCATATGGTACTGGAGGTACACTGTATCTTCGTCCTGTAATGTTCGGGGTTGGTGGAAATATTGGTGTTCATCCCGCTAACGAATATATTTTCCGTATTTTTGCTATGCCAGTTGGTGCCTACTACAAAGGTGGAATGACACCTACTAGCTTTGTCACTTCAAAATATGATCGTGCTGCTCATCAAGGAACTGGTCAATCTAAAGTTGGTGGTAACTATGCGGCTAGCTTATTACCAGGTGATGAAGCTCACCAAGCTGGTTATGCTGACGTTGTGTACTTAGATCCAATTTCACATACTAAAATAGAAGAAGCTGGATCGGCTAACTTCTTTGGAGTTACGAAAGATGGTAAAAAGTTTATTACCCCTGAATCGCCTTCTATTTTACCTTCAGTTACGAAGTTTTCGTTGTTGTACCTAGCAGAACATGAGTTAGGTTTAGAAGTAGAACAGGGCGATATCTTTATTGATCAATTAGACCAATTTAGTGAAGCTGGGGCTTGTGGTACGGCCGCCGTGATTTCACCAATTGGCGCGATTGTCGATGGTGATAAAAAACATGTCTTTTATAGTGAAACTGAAGTTGGCCCGGTTACTCAAAAACTGTATGACACCCTTACAGGAATTCAATTTGGTGAAATTGAAGGACCTGAAGGATGGGTTGTTAAGGTTAACGAATAAATTAAGTAAGTTACTAATTAAAAATGGCTATTACCCAGTTAATTGGGCAATGGCCATTTTGCTGTGAAGAGTAAATAAAAAGTAGTGGGTGGGATTATTGAATTGATTTTAAAAAATGGACTGCGATACAAAACGTTAGTTTTGACGTAGCCCATTTTATTTACATGAACATCGAGACCACTAGGACCGATGCTAACCCTGATACCCCAATGACACTCGTAAGCGTCGTCCAAGAAATCAGTGTTTCTTTCAATGTTAAACCAAAGTATTCTTTAATCATCCAGAAACCAGCATCATTCACGTGATCCATGAAGACACTACCAGCTCCGATTGCAAGAACAATCAAAACTGGGTCAACTGAAGAGTTTGCAACAATCGATGTAATCAAACCGGCACCGGTCATTGAAGCAACAGTTGAAGAACCAAGACTGATACGTAGAAGTGCGGTAATCAACCATGCAACGATGATTGGTGAGAGACTTGTATGGTTAAATAGTTGACCGATATAATCAGCCACACCACCGTCAACAAGGACTTGTTTAAAGGCACCACCACCACCAATGATAAGAAGCATCATAGCGATTTGTTTGATTGATTCAGACATTGCATTTCCAATGTCGGCAATTTTCAAGCCACGGAAAATTCCCATGGTGAAGATACCAACAATTAAGGAAATTAACATTGCTTGATCAGGAGTACCGATAAATTCAATCACTTGGAAAGCCACTGATTTAGTGTCCATCACAAATGAAAGAATAGTTTCAATCCCAATCAGAAGAACTGGTAAAAGTGCAGTGAAAACACTAATTCCGAATCCTGGAGTGTCTTCAATTTTGAATTCTTTGTATTCACCAAGAACTGAAATATTAACGTCCTTACGGTAAACAACTGGATAGAATTTATGAAGGAAATAGTTATAAACTGGTCCAGAGATAATAATGGTTGGAATTGCAACCACGATACCAACAAGTAAAACGTGACCTAATGGTGCATTCAACACTTCAGCAACTGCTGTTGGAGCAGGGTGAGGTGGTAAGAATCCATGGGCCACGTTCAAAGTAGCGGCCATTGGAATTCCTAAATACATCAATGGAAGATCGACTTCGCGAGCGATAACAAAGATAATTGGAAGTAAAACAACTAATCCAACTTCGAAGAAAAGAGCAAGTCCGATAATAAATGAAGTTAAGATTACGGCAATTTGGATGTGTTTCTTTCCAAAAATTTGAATCAATTTGTTCGCGATACGGTACCCACCACCAGCATCAGAAACCAATTTACCGAGCATTGAACCAAATCCGAAGATAATAGCTAAATGCCCAAGTTGACCACCAATACCAGTTTCAATACTGGTTGAAATCTTTGCGACTGGAATTCCAAGAGCAATTCCTACGATAAAAGCTGTAATTACCAATGATAGAAACGCATTTAACTTCAGTTTGGTAATTAAGAAAATTAAAAATATAACGCCAATTACGACAATTAATAATGGCATATTCGTTCTCCCCCTACGGTTGTTAGTTCAGCAACAAAAACAGATTGGGTACGCATATCGCCCGAGCCACACAGAAATTAAAATAAATAATTGCTATGATAGCGTACCGTCATCGAACTCTCCTTTACCTGATTTATCTGTGTAACCGTTCTCAATATACGGAAAGTCAGACTTGAAGTCAAACAATATGTAGTGAAATAATAAAGTGCCTCAACAAAGTCCACATTTAGTAGTAAGTTAATTGATAATTCAGAACGTTGAGAGTAAATTAAATAATCGTTAGGTACCTAAGTATTGTGGGAGGTCAACGAATGACGACAAATTACGGAGAGCTGTCGCATCAAATGTTTGAAGTTTTAGGGCTGATGAGGCGAGCCAGCTCAACTAGAAGTACGGAGCAACATGGAATCCATCATGGACAGGGACATTTACTCAGTATACTGATGCAACATGATAATTTATCGCAAAAACAATTGGCTGACATTGTCCATATTCGGGCGGAATCAGTGACAGACTTATTAGAAAAGATGGAAAATGATGGTCTTGTTACGCGAACCAAGGATAGTTCTGATCGGCGTATTACGAGAGTTTCCATTTCTGATAAGGGATTACAACTGATGCATGAAAATGCGAAGGTTCGGCAGCAGGTGGATCAAATAATGTTTGGTACACTGACTGATGAAGAGTTATCAGAACTAGATACGATTCATCAAAAAATTATTAGTTCGTTAACGACTGAAGTTGAAAATAATCAATAACTGTTAAACGACTAAATTCAAAGGAGAAAGCCATTGTTTAAAATCGCACGAAAAAATTTTGCTTGGTGGGCAGTTGCTCTTGCAGTCCTATTCTTGCTTTTACAAGTTAGTGCTGACTTGTATTTACCAACCATTACCTCAGATTTGATTGATAAGGGAATTGCACAAAATGACCAGTCCTATATATGGAGTCAAGGTGGGAAGATGTTAATTGTCGCCTTAATTGGTTTATTAGCCGCTGGTGGCAACGTTTATTTTGCCTCAACTCAGGCAATGAGAGTTGGACAAAAATTACGGACTCAAATGTATTCAAAAATTATTAATTTCTCCAGTCGTGAATTCACTGATTTTGGGGACTCATCATTAATTACGAGAACCACAAATGATATCGTTCAAATTCAAAACGTGTTAGTGACGATGCTCCGAATGATGTTACAAGCACCAATTATGTTGATAGCGGCAGGCGTTTTAGCCTATAATCGCGAAGCCAAATTGACGACCGTCTTTTTGGTGTCGTTACCATTACTCGCTGTCAGTGTCTTAATTATTATGTATTTTGTTGTGCCATTATTTAAATCCATTCAAAAGAAAACTGACCGGATTAACTTAGTTTTTCGTGAAGGATTGACAGGTGTACGTGTTATTCGTGCCTTCAATCAGGATCAATTTGAACAAGACCGCTTTGATGTAGCCAATAAAGATTACACGGCGACATCAACTAAAGCTCAAACGATTGTTTCGTTTATGTTTCCAATTATGACGTTAATATTGAGTGGTACAAATATTGGAATTATTTGGTTAGGCGGTCACTTAATTGGCGATATGTCGATGCAAGTCGGTAATTTGGTTGCCTTTATGACATACTCAACTCAAATTTTGATGAGTTTCATGATGTTATCAATGGTCTTTGTGATGGTGCCACGTGCTCAAGCTTCTGGTCAACGGATTAATGAAGTGCTAGACCGTGAAAGCAGTGTTAAAGATGCTCAAGGAAATGATTTGAAATCATTTGATCAAAGTCAGCCTGCTTCATTGGAATTTGATCACGTTGATTTTACGTATCGTGGGGCGGAAAATATGGCCTTACAAGATGTCAACTTTAAGGCGACGTCAGGACAAACGGTCGCGATTATTGGTGGAACAGGTTCGGGTAAATCGACCATGGTGAACTTGATTCCGCGCCTATTTAACGTTGATCATGGTGAGATAAAGGTTAATGGTCAGAATAATGCCTCAGTTAGCCAAAATCAATTACACGAAGCCATTTCAATTACGCAACAAAAAGCGGTGCTCTTTAAAGGGACGATTCGCTCGAACATGCAGTATGGTAAAAGCGATGCAAGTGATGATGAAATATGGCATGCGCTGGATATTGCTCAATCAAAAGATTTCATTGAAGAAAATGGCGGGTTGGATGCAATTGTTGAACAAAACGGGGACAACTTCTCTGGTGGTCAACGACAACGGTTAGCGATTACTCGAACCATTATCAAACCGGCGTCAATCTACGTATTTGATGATTCATTTTCTGCTTTAGATTTTAAAACGGATGCTGAATTGAGAATGGCATTGAAGCAAGATGAAAATGTTGCCAATGCCGTAAGTGTAATTGTAGCGCAACGGGTTTCCACTGTCGCTGATGCCGACCTAATCCTGGTGATGGATAATGGCAAGGTGGTTGGTCAAGGGAAACATCAAGAGTTAAAGGCCAATAACGAAACTTATCGCCAAATTGTGGAATCACAAATTCGGGAAGGGGATGGACAAAATGCGTAATCCTAATCATGGGTCAAAAGGCCCCACTGAAAAACCCCAACATTTTTGGCCAACAACGAAACGCCTCTTTAAGTACATGGGTCGCTGGATTCCTGGAGTTGTCATCTCCATTGTTTTAGGTGCCGTTTCGGTTGTATTATCGGTGAATGCTCCTAAAGTGCTTGGGCAAGCAACCACTGAGATTTATAAGGGTGTGACTAAAGGATATGGCGAAATGAAAGCCGGACTACACGTCACCAGTTTGCCAATTAACTTTGACAAAATCATTCAAATTTTAATTGTAGTCGGACTTTTGTATGGAATTTCAGCCATATTCAGTATGATCCAACAAGTAGTTATGACTCGAATTTCACAACAAGTAGTCTATCGGTTACGCCGCGATTTTAAAGCGAAAATGCAACGAGTGCCTGTTAGTTACTATGACACGCATTCAAATGGTGACATTATGAGTCGGGCAATTAATGATATGGATAACATTGCCGGAACCTTACAACAAAGTTTGATTCAAATTGTGACTAGTATTTTAACCTTCTTCGGTGTGTTGTATTTCATGCTGACGATTAGCTGGAAGTTAACGCTTTTAGCTTTAATTACGGTACCAATTAGTTTAGTGATTGTTGGGATTATTGCTCCAAAATCACAAAAATTGTTTGCCAAACAACAAGCTAGTTTGGGAAAATTAAATGATCAGGTCGAAGAAAACTATGCTGGTCATACAGTCGTTAGAACCTTTAATCATGAACAAGATGCGATTGATAAGTTCAACGGCCAAAATAGTGAATATTACAAGGCCGCTTGGAAAGCTCAATTTTTCTCAACTTTAATGTTTCCAATGATGAACTTTACAAAAAACTTGACGTATCTACTAGTCGCAGTGGTTGGAACGCTTGAAGTGGCCAGTGGAACAGTGACATTGGGGAATGTGCAAGCAATGTTGCAGTATACTAACCAACTTTCACAACCAATTACTCAAATTGCTAACCTTTCAAATACCATTCAAGCAACTATTGCTTCTGCTGAACGAATTTTTGCTGTTCTGGATGAACCAGAAATGGAAGATACGATTCAAGCTGATAGCAAAGCAATCGATATTAGTGCTAAAGTGGTGTTCGATGATGTCGCCTTTAGTTACGACAAAAATCCATTAATTAAGGATTTCAACTTATTGGCGCCGAAAAATGATATGGTAGCCATCGTCGGCCCAACAGGTGCTGGTAAGACAACCATTATTAATTTATTGGAACGCTTTTATGATATTCAAAGTGGAAATATTTATTTGGATGGCAAAGAAACACGTAATATGACCCGTGAAGAAGTTCGGAGTCACTTTGCGATGGTTCTTCAAGAAACGTGGTTATTTACCGGTTCAATTTTTGATAACATCAAATATGGTAATGAATCAGCCACGGAAGAAGAAGTGTATGCTGCCGCAGAATCAGCACATGCGGATGGCTTTATTCGTCAATTACCGGATGGATATAACACTATCTTAGATGAATCTGCATCTAACATTTCACAAGGGCAACGGCAATTAATTACAATTGCGCGTGCGTTCGTCGCTAATCCTGAAATTTTAATTTTAGACGAAGCAACCAGTTCAGTTGATACCCGGACTGAATCCTTGATTCAAAAGGCAATGAATAGTCTGCAACAGAACCGCACAAGTTTTGTTGTCGCACATCGCCTCTCGACAATTAGAAATGCAGAGAATATTATTGTAGTTAACCATGGTTCAATTGTAGAAACTGGTAATCACGATAACCTGATGAAACAAAATGGCTTCTACGCCGACTTATATAATAGTCAGTTCCTTGGTAATCAAATTTAGAAGGACGGCTGCATAATGGCATATGAATACTCACGGACAATCAAACAAATCCATCAATTGGTGGAGGATGGCATTGCTCCTGGAGTTTCATATGCTATTTTTGATGGTCAACATGAAATTAGTGAAGTTTTCGGTAATGCTCAAGTAGTTCCAACTATTGAACAGTTACAAGCAGGAATGCAGTATGACGTTGCATCTCTGACTAAAGTCATTGGGACAACAACGGTCATCATGCACATGGTTCAAGCGGGCAAATTATCTGTCGAGGACAGCGTGCAAGCTTATTTACCAGAGTTTGGTGATTCGAGGGTGAAAATCCGTCATTTATTGACGCACACTTCGGGGATTGAAGGATACATCCCAAATCGCGATGATTTGGATGCAACTCATTTACATCAAGCGTTATTGAGTTTGACTGTGTCGAAAAATTTTGGGCAGCAAGTTAAATACGCTGATATTGGATTAATCTATTTGGGTTGGATTATTGAAAAATTCTATCAACAGCCGGTGCAACAAGTAATTGAGACTGAAGTTTTGGGGCCTTTAAAAATGATGGATTCAAGCTTTTCACCACTGAAAGAAAATTGTGTCCCAACACAGATGCATCCAACCCGAGGATTGATTCGCGGAGTTGTTCATGATCCGAAAGCCTATACTTTAGGAGCCCATTGTGGGAGTGCGGGGTTATTTTCAACACTGACGGATGTGGTTTCGTTTGCCCATCAGATGATTGATTCGAATTTAAATGGCTTATTAACTGATTCGACGAGAGCACTTTTGCAAGTAGATCAAACACCAATCGCGGGATTTCATGGTCGAACTTTTGGTTGGAGATTACTTCAAGATCGAAATGATCAACACAACATTTTGTACCATACGGGGTATACCGGTACTTGGTTAACGATTGATTTAGCCACTAATCAAGCTTTTGTATTTTTGTCAAATCGAGTTCATCCAAATGATAATAATAGTGTGTATTTGCCACGGCGAGATCAAATAATTAGTACTTATTTAGATGAAAAATGTTAAATAATTGTAGTTCTTTGCGTTAATGTATAAAATAACGGTAACGAATTACTGGTAGGTCCCAGGAATTTGGGACCTTTTTTATATGGTGGGGGAGATTATGAAAAAAATATTGGGGATGTATCGCCGTTATTGGCGACAATTCAGTAAATATTGGGGTTATTTTATTTTAGTGACAATTGGTTCGAGTTTTATTATTGGCCAAGTGGTAATTCCAGGATTAACGTGGCTTGTCCAAAAAATGATGGAACTTGCCAATATTCCGTACTTATCTTACACGAACATTGTGAGTGTGATTATTGGTCATCCGGTAGTCGCTGTGGGCCTGTTAATAATTTTGATTATTACATTGCTGGCAGCATATTTGCAATTTACGATTTGGATGGCTATTGTGGCCAATATCAGGGCACAACAAAACGTCTCAATTTGGCAGTTGATTGTTGAGCGAATTAAAGATTTAAGGCGAGTGCGCTTTACAACCATGCTGGTGACCATTGCATATTTAATAGTTGTGGTGCCATTTAGCAAAACTATTTTTCAATCTGAATTGTTATCAAAAATTACAATTCCAGTTTTTATTTTAGATGATATGTGGAATTCAGCGACTATTTGGGTGCCAATCGTTACATTCACATTGGTGGCAGTATTTTTATCGATTCGCTTGATTACATTTTTACCGGGGACCATTAATCGACATGAAACAACCTTCGAAGTGATTGTTGATAGTTGGCGAGAAACTAAAGGACACTTCTTCAAAATTGCAGTCAAACTGTTCGCGAGTTCATTTTTGTTAGGCTTAATCGGTGCAGTTTCTCGTGGCATTTTATACGTAGTGCAAACATTATTAGATCAACATTTACCAGCCATAGCTCTTGGCGGAGCAGTGATTAATTTGATGCTGTTAGAAATTATCAACCAAATCTTGATGGTCATGGGAGTGGTATTTATTGTGAATATCGCTTTGGATGAGTTTCAAGGAAGTATTGTTTCGAAGTCGGCGCAAACTAACGGCGTGGTACGTTTTAAAAAATTAAAAAGAAGCTTAGCTGTCGTGCTTGTGGTAGTTATTGGTGGGGCGGCCGGAGTTTATAATTTTGCATATTTTAAAGGTGCGTTAATTGATCCACCATTGGTGATTGCTCATCGGGGTGTTGATGATCAAAATGGAGTTCAAAATACCATTCCGGCGCTTGAAAAAACAGCTAAAGAAAAGCCAGATTTTGTTGAAATGGATATTCACGAAACTAAGGATCATCAATTTGTGGTAATTCATGATGGTAATTTGAAAAACTTAGCTGGAGTCAATAAGAAGGTGCATGATTTAACCTTGGCACAGTTGACACAATTAACCGTGAGTGAAAATGACCAGTCAGCTAAAATTCCTAGTTTCAATGATTATTTGGCCGCTGCGGAGAAAAATCACCAAAAGTTATTGGTGGAAATTAAGACTTCTAATGAAGACAGTCCTGAGATGGTTTCAAACTTTCTGAAGCTATATCAAAAACGGATGTTGGCAGATGGAAATTATATGCATTCGTTAAGTTACCCTGTGATTACGAAGGTAAAAAAACAAGAACCACAGCTGTTTTCAAGTTTTATTTTGCCTTATAATTTGGCATTTCCAAGGACGCAGGCCAATGCGTACACGATGGAAGAGACTACATTGACGCAGGCATTTATGGATCAAGCTCATAAACGCAACAAATAAGTATACGCTTGGACAGTCGATGATCCAGATCAAATGCAGCGACTATTATTTTTAAATGTTGACGGCATTGTGACTGATGATACTTTAGAGCTACAAAAAGTTATTCAAGATAATAAAGACCATCCTTCGTATGCAAATCAATTAATGATTTATACCAATCAATTAAATGGGGTTAGTGGCACACCACAAAATTAGTCAAAAAAACGACTCGCTATCAAGCGGGTCGTTTTGTGATTTAAAAAGTAGGTTGCACTTCGTATTGTTCTTGTGTCGTAAAATCAACATCTGGATATTTATTATGGAGCGCTTTTAAAATCATTCGTTTAGCTAGTAGCCCATTTCTCGTTAGGACTGGGCCGTGGAAGTATGAGCAATAGGTTTGTTTGTAAATGGCGCCTTCGCTATTGTCTTGATCGTTGTTACCATTGCCGGACACCACTGTTCCAAGTGGTTTTTCGCCGTCACCAAGGAAAGTCATGCCGTTATGGTTTTCAAAGCCGTGGTAGACTTCACCAGTGTCTTCACTTTTAATGGTAATGTCTCCGATAAAACGGTTGTTATTTTGATTCAGGGTGTAGTGATTTAAGACCCCAATTCCCGGGATTTTTTTGCCTTGAGCACTGAGATAATAGTGACCCAATAGTTGATAACCACCACAAATGGCTAACATGGGTTTGTCAGCTTCAATGAATTTTTGGATTTCAGCTTTTTTATTTTGGATATCTTTAGAAACGATGACTTGTTCATAATCTTGACCGCCACCAAAGAAGGCGAGGTCAAAGTCATCTGCGTGGAAGTCATTTTCCGTACTAATGACAGTCGTTTGAATCTCGGTATCCATTTGTTTTGCATAATATTGTAATGCCAAAATATTACCAACGTCGCCATAGGTATTTAATAGGTCACCATACAAATGTGCTAAATTCAAAACATATTTGGCCATTAAGCATCCATCCCTTCTTTAATCAATTTCTGATCAGCTAATTGTTTGCGAAGTTGCAATACCGCGGTATAAGTTGCTAGGACATAAACTTTTTTGGTGGGTAGCTCAGTGATTCGTTGAACAACATCTTTTAACTCGGGTTCAATAATTAAATTATCAACGCCAGCAACTTTTAGTCTGAATGTGATGTCTTTATATCGCTCTCCACCAGTGATGAATTGAGGAATATCGTGTTTTTTTAATTTTTCAAAGTTACCATCCCAAATCCAACTAGTATCAATCCCATCGGCGTAATTGGCGTTTAAGAGACCAACAAATGAAAATGCATCTTTATCTGACAAAATCATGTCAATTACTTGATTAAGTCCTACTGGGTTTTTAACCAAAATTAAGGTCACTTGCTTGTCTCCAACTTGAATAACTTCTTGTCGGCCAAAAACGTGACTATCATTTTCGAAAGCATTTTTAATTTGATCAGTGGAAATATCTAAGAAACGTCCCAAGGTATACGCTGCTAGCGCGTTGTAGATGTTATAGGTGCCACCAATTTGGATTGAATATGGCTTACCATCAATCTCAAAGGAAGAACTAGTGGGCGTTAATTCTGTTAAACGGGTGACTTGATTGGTTAATTCAGGTCGTTTGAATCCACAATTTGGACAGAAATAATCGCCTAAATTTCCGTAGGTGATAAAGCCATAATGTAAGATGTGATTACATTTGGGGCATAAAACGCTATCCGTATTAGCAGGAGCTTTAATGTCCCCAGCTGGTAAGTGGTTAAAACCGTAGTAGATAATTGGATTGGGCAGTGTTTGAGAATTAAAAATCATCGCATCACCATTAGCAATAATGGTTGCCTTAGGTGCGTTAGCAACACCATCCAAGATTTTTTGATATGTTGTGTACAATTCACCATAGCGGTCCATTTGATCACGGAACAAATTGGTGAAGACAAAGGCGATTGGAGTGATATGTTTGGTAACCTTAATCACGTTAGCTTCATCAACTTCTAACACAGCAATGGTTTTACCATTTTTGGATTTTTTAGCAGTTATGAATGTAGTCACAATACCTTGCTCCATGTTTGAGCCGGTTGGATTGGTGACAACATTGTCAAAGCCTTCTTTTAATACTTTGACGCTTAGCGCAGTGGTTAATGTTTTACCATTGGTCCCAGTGACAATTACGACATCATAATCCTTACCAAATGCGCGTAAAATGTTGGGGTCCAGTGCGACCGTGATTTTGCCGGGCAGTGAGCTACCACCATGAAAAAAATTGTGTAGCAACCAATAACTTGATTTACCGGCTGCGGCTGCAAATGAACTTCTAATCGACATTAAAAAATTTCCTCCAGTTATGAATTGTTGTGGTTAATCATAAACCGTATTGTTTTATTTGAAAATATTGGTATCTTAATTTACATAAACTTAATAATTAATTAGTTAAATTGGCAAAATGTTGATTCAGTGTGGCTCGAAAATTTTTTTCCGTGTCTGCACCTAATAAATCAGCGTAGGTCTGGTTCAAATCGTCCCAAACGTTTGCAATTGCCGGAATTAATTTGTGACCCGTGGGGGTTACGTTAATTTTAACGGACCGCCCATCCGACACACGGGTGATGAAACCTTGAACTTCCAGTTTATCCAAAAAGCGAGTAATTGTCGAGCGGTCTAGATATAGTTCATCAGCGATTTCAGAAGGATTAATTGCTGGATTATCAGCGATACACATTAGAACAAATGCCGAGGAGGATGAAAGGCCAATTTGTTTAAATTTAGTATCACCAATCTTAGCGATATAGCGGTTTAAGCGGGCACTAGCAAAGTAGAGACAGTCTGAAAATTGGGGTTGATTCATTGTATGTGTCACCTCCATCAATTGATTGTACATACAATTATAAATAAATATATAGAAAAGTCAATTATATCAATCGTGACTTGTCTGTTCACAAAGGACGTTTTTTTCGGTATACTATTAAGGACTATGCAAGGAAAAGGTGATTCAAATTGGCACAATTATTCTTTAGGTATGGAGCGATGAACTCCGGTAAATCAATTGAAATTTTAAAAGTTGCTTATAACTACGAAGAACAAGGTAAGTCAGTTATTATGATGACTAGTGGACTGGATAATCGTGCTGGGGTTGGTAAAATTTCGAGTCGAATTGGTCTTGAACGCGAGGCACTACCAATTATGCAAGACACTAATATCTTTGATTACGTGCAGGAAACTAATCCGGATGCTGCTTGTGTATTGGTTGATGAAGCTCAGTTTCTCACCAAGGACCATATTTTACAATTGACCAAAGTGGTTGACGACTTGAATATTCCAGTGATGACGTTTGGCCTCAAAAATGATTTTCGAAATGAACTTTTTGAAGGTTCAAAGTACCTATTGATTTATGCAGATAAAATTGAAGAAATGAAAACTATCTGTTGGTTCTGCAAGAAAAAAGCCAGTTTTAATTTAAGAATGCATGATGGGAAACCTGTTTATGAAGGTGAGCAAGTCCAAATTGGTGGTAATGAAGCATATTATCCAGTTTGTCGCCGTCATTATTTCCATCCCACTGTTTAGAAACTTAGGAGAAGACATTTAATGAACGAAATATTTGATAAATTACAAGCGGTCGCCGACCGTTATGATGAAGTGAACGAACTTCTCAGTGATCCAGATGTGATTGCTGATACTGATCGGTTCATGGACCTTTCAAAGGAAGAGGGCAGTTTACGAGAAACTGTCGAAAAATATACTGCTTACAAAAAAGTGGTTCAACAAGTTAAGGATGACGAAGAGTTACTTCGTGAAAACCTCGATGATGAAATGGCTCAGTTAACTAAGGAAGAATTGACTGAATCTCGTGAAGAACAAGAAAATTTAGAAAATGAATTGAAAGTTTTACTGTTGCCTAAAGATCCTAACGATGATAAAAATATCATCATGGAAATCCACGGAGCAGCTGGTGGGGATGAAGCCAGTTTATTTGCTGCAGATTTATTTGAAATGTATTCTCGCTACGCGGAAAAACAAGGTTGGACGGTTGAAATTGTTGACCAAAGTCAAACTGAAGTTGGTGGTTTTAAAGAAATCGTCTTAATGATTAGTGGGGCTAGTGTGTATTCTAAACTGAAATACGAAAATGGCGCCCATCGTGTGCAACGAATTCCAACAACTGAATCGGCTGGCCGAATTCATACTTCAACAGCAACAGTTGGGGTAATGCCCGAAGCTGAAGATGTGGATATCGAACTTGAAGATAAGGATATTCGGACTGATGTCTATCGTTCATCTGGTGCTGGTGGTCAGCATATTAATAAGACTTCCTCTGCCGTTCGAATGACGCATTTACCTACTGGGATTGTCGTCGCTATGCAAGATCAACGTTCGCAACAACAAAACCGGGCCAAAGCTATGCAAATCTTAAAAGCTCGGGTTTATGATTACTATTCTCAAAAAGAAGAGAATGCCTATAATGAACAACGGAAGACTGCGGTTGGAACGGGGGATCGCTCTGAACGAATTCGGACGTATAATTATCCTCAAAATCGAGTGACCGATCATCGCATTGGGTTAACACTTAATAAGTTAGATCGCATTATGAGTGGTGAATTAGAAGACATTATTGATGCATTGATTATTGCTGATCAAGCAGAAAAAATGGAGCAGTTACGTGATGAATAATCCGACTTATCAAGAAGCCCTTAATTGGGCTTCTTCTTTTATCCAGACAAATCAAGATGTTGATCCAACCGCTCCTGAATATTTGTTAAGCATGGAACATGATTGGAATTCAACGCAAATTATTCTGCATCGGAACGATGTAATGATTGATTTTGAGTTTGAAATTTTTAAGGCGCAAGTTGAACGATTAATGCAAAACGAACCAGCTCAATATATCGTCGGTAGAGCACCATTTTATGGACGTACATTTACCGTTAATCAGAATGTGTTGATTCCCGAGAATGAAACCGAAGAACTGATTGAATGGGTTTTAAATGAACATTCAGAAGCACCGTTAAAAGTCCTTGATTTAGGGACTGGTAGTGGGGTAATTGGGATTACTTTGAAATTGGAACGACCAAATTGGTCCGTAGTTGCGAGTGACGTATCAGAGTCAGCTTTAGCGGTCGCCGAGTTGAATGCGGATGATTTAGGCGCAGATGTGTCATTTGTACATAGTGATTTGTTCACCGATTTAAACAACGAAAAATTTGATTTGATTGTGTCCAACCCACCATATATCGGGGATGATGAAAAAGCGGATATGGATAAGTCAGTGTTAGAGTACGTACCACATTTAGCACTCTTTGCCGATCATCAAGGGTTAGCAATTTACGAACGAATTTTTAGTGAATTGACATCACAATTGACACCTCATGGTGAGCTATTTGCTGAGACTGGTTATGGACAAGAAAAAGCAATGCAAGTTTTAACACATCGGATCTTACCAAAAGCAAAAATCCAAACTAAACACGATATCAACGACCAAATGCGGATGATTAAAATTTCAGATTTAAATGAAAGTGACTAATATTTATGGAAACTAAAATTTTTACGACAAATGAAATCAAACAGGCAGCAAAGTTAATTCAGGCAGGTGAACTAGTCGCTTTCCCAACGGAAACAGTTTATGGACTCGGCGCAGATGCAACCAATGAATCTGCCGTCAAGCAAGTTTATTTAGCCAAAGGGCGACCAAGTGACAATCCACTGATTGTTCACGTAGCCGATGTTGCGACGGTTGAAAAATATGCGCAGACTATTCCGGCAGCTGCCTACAAGCTCATGAAGCAGTTTTGGCCTGGATCGTTGACGATGATTTTTACATTAAAGCCAGGTGTGTTGTCGAAATCAGTCACTGGCGGCTTGGCTACAGCCGCTTTTAGATTTCCAGATAATGATGCAACTCGCAAATTAATTGAGTTAGCCGGCCGGCCAATTGTGGGCCCCTCAGCTAATACATCAGGGAAACCAAGTCCAACGACTGCGCAACACGTTTATCATGATTTAAACGGCAAAATTGCCGGGATTTTGGATGATGGAGAAACGAAGGTCGGCGTTGAATCGACTGTCATTGACATGTCGACCGCGATGCCTGTAATTTTGCGACCAGGTGCAGTCACTAAATCTCAAATTGAAGCAGTTATTGGATCAATTGAAAATAATCATCACCACGTGGGTGAAAAAGAAACGCCAAAGGCACCGGGGATGAAGTACACACATTATTCCCCCAAAGCGCAAGTTACGATTTTTGATCCGACGACTGATCTAACGCGTTTAAATGGGTGGCTTAATCAACAAACTCAGGCCATTGGATTGATGCTTAGTAACGATGTCAAAGCCAAGTTAACCCTAAATAAAAACATTGAAACCTATTCATTGGGTAATAATTTACAAGATGCTAGCCATGCATTATTTGCCGGATTACGATATTTTGATGAGCATTCTGAAATTAATACAATCTTGGTTCAAGCCTTTGAAAATCAAGGCTTAGGGACGGCTTATATGAACCGTTTAGAAAAATCTGCTGGTGGTTCGCACTTTTAATAGATAGTTTCACTCGAATATGGTGTATTATTTTAGTAAGTTGTAAATCTTACCGAAAAATAGGAGAGTGCGTGCGATGAACTATACAGAGAAAGATAACCAGTTATGGCAATCAATTGCCCGTGAAGAAGTTCGACAAGAAGACACAATCGAATTGATTGCGTCAGAAAATATTGTTTCGGATGCTGTTCGTGAGGCTCAGGGAACTGTTTTAACTAACAAATATGCTGAAGGATATCCTGGCAAGCGCTACTATGGTGGTTGTCAATTTGTCGACCAAGTAGAACAATTAGCAATTGATCATGCCAAGGAATTATTTGGGGCAGAATATGTTAACGTTCAACCACACTCTGGTTCACAAGCAAATGCGGCGGTGTATCAAGCTCTCATCAAACCAGGAGACACAATTCTAGGGATGGGATTAGATTCAGGGGGTCACTTGACTCATGGGGCAGCGGTTAACTTTAGTGGTAAATTTTATAAATCCTATGGTTATGGACTGAACCCTGAAACAGAATTGTTAGATTATGATGCTATTTTGGCACAGGCAAAAGAAGTTCAACCACAAATTATTGTCGCCGGTGCATCTGCATATAGCCGAGTGATTGATTGGCAAAAATTCCGTGAAATTGCTGACGAAGTTGGCGCTTATTTAATGGTTGATATGGCTCATATTGCTGGGTTAGTTGCAACTGGTGCTCATCCAAGTCCAATTGGCATTGCGGATGTTGTCACAACCACGACTCATAAAACCTTACGAGGCCCTCGTGGTGGAATGATTTTGAGTCAAGAAAAATACGCTAAAAAATTAAATTCAGCTGTTTTCCCTGGTGGGCAAGGCGGCCCATTGGAGCACGTCATAGCTGGGAAAGCGCAAGCATTTTATGAAGCACTCCAACCTTCATTTACCACATATATTAATCAAGTCGTGACCAACGCCAATGCAATGGCAGAAGTATTTAATGCCAGTGATAACGTCCATGTTGTTTCAGGTGGAACGGACAATCATTTGTTTAATATTTCTTTAGTTGACACTGACGTGAATGGGAAGGAACTTCAAAACTTATTAGACAGTGTAAACATCACTACTAACAAAGAATCGATTCCAAATGAACCACTTAGTCCCTTTGTTACAAGTGGAATCCGTATCGGCAGTCCTGCGATTACAAGCCGCGGATTTAGCGAGGAAGATTCTAAAGAAGTAGCTAGATTAATCTTACGAGTTATCAATGAACATGATAATCAAGCTTCAATGGATGAAGTCGCCGCTCAGGTCAAAGAATTAACAAGAGCACATAAAGTAAATTAATTTCAGATTTTGCTACTGAACGGGCGCTATGTCTGGTACAATGGATATGGAATTTTTAGAAGGAGTGTATTAATTATGGGCAAATTTGAAGTACTGGATCATCCACTAATTCAACATAAATTAACATTAATTCGTGACAAGAACATGGGAACGAAAGACTTCCGTGAAACTGTTAACGAAATCTCTACTCTGATGGCATACGAAGTATCACGTGATATGCCGCTTGAAGATGTCGAAGTTGAAACACCAATCACCAAAACTACCCGCAAACAATTGGCTGGTAAAAAAGTCGCCGTTGTTCCAATTTTACGAGCAGGACTTGGAATGGTTGATGGAATTCTTGATTTAATTCCAGCAGCTAAAGTTGGTCACATCGGTATGTATCGCGATGAAGAAACTTTGAAGCCACATGAATATTTTGTTAAGTTGCCATCTGATATTGATCAACGCCAATTATTTGTTGTTGATCCAATGTTAGCTACTGGTGGTTCAGCAATCATGGCCATCGATGCTTTGAAAAAACGTGGAGCATCTTCCATGAAGTTTGTTTGTCTTGTTGCTGCTCCTCAAGGAGTGAAAGCTTTACAAGAAGCACATCCTGATATTGATATTTATACTGCCTCACTTGATGATTCATTGAATGAAAATGGCTACATCGTTCCTGGTTTGGGCGATGCAGGTGATCGTTTGTTTGGTACAAAATAATAAGAGTTTAATGGAGTCGTGATAAAACTAACGTTTTGTTCACTGGCTCCATTTTTTGATATAGACTATTTTTAGAATTAGTGTCATAAGTCAAATTAGTCCTCACAATTTGTACGCTGATTTCACGCTTTTATTTTTATACAAATCTTTTGATTCATAGATAAATCGGTAGGTTACAATTAGGGTTGATGACGTAGGAGGAGTTTCATGAACTCGATAAAACGATGGTGGACGAAGAAAAAAATAATAACGTTTTTAATTTTGGTATTGATTGGCATTGTCTCAATGCTTTTTGTGACGCATAATCAAATGCTTTATCACGACACAATTGCTAAAGTTACAACAGTTCAAACTGACAAACCACAAAAACAAGTTGATACTTTCCAAAACGTGGATCATTTGACGGACCAGAAGTTGCATTTGGTGCTGATGAATGGTGATAAAAAAGGTCAAACCTTGACTATTACAAATCAGTATTCGGATTCTCAAGCCACTGATCAAAAGTATAAGGTGGGGGATCAGATATTTGTCAAATTGCACACGTACGATGGCAAACTCGGGGGTACGATTAAAGGATTTAAACGTGATTCAGTTTTAGTTTTCTTAGCCTGGTTAGTGGTCTGCTTGTTAGTCATGTCGATGGCATTTAAGGGTGCAATGGCGCTATTTAGTGTCTTGCTCAACGCCACGTTGTTCCTGTTCGCGGTGAAACTGGATTTAAAATGGCAAGGAAACCACGTCATGCTCATTTTCGGCGTCTTAGCGGTCATCTTTTCAGTGTTAACCCTATTACTGGTGTTGGGGCCAAGTAAGCGAATGCTGGCGACTTTAGGGGCGACAGTGCTAGGAACTAGTATCTCAATGCTGATTAGCCTAGCCATTTTTGCTTTAACTCAAGAAAAGGGCATGTTTTATGAATCAATGGAATACGTGACACAAGTTCCACGTCCCTTATTTTTAGCCGAAACATTATTGGGATCACTTGGGGCAGTCATGGATGAGTCCACAGATATCGTGGCCACGTTATTTGAACTAAAAAGTATTGATCCTAAGGTTAGCCGAGGGCAACTATTTTTATCTGGTCGTAAAGTTGGTCAATCAATTATGGGACCGTTAGTTAACGTGTTATTTTTAATTTTCATGACTGATACTTTTATTTCTGCATTGCTCTATATAAAAAACGGTAATTCTTGGGGCTATACCTTCGCCATGAATATGAGCTTAGGGACAGTTCAAAGCTTAATTAGTGGGATTGGCATAGTGTTGGCAATCCCGGTTGCTAGTGGCCTGGCAGCATTGCTATTAGGAAGAAGGCGAGCGGCATGACAACTATTACAGCGTTGGGATTAACTTTACTAATTTTAATGGTGATAATTGGTGGTAAACAAGGATGGAAAGCTTTTATGAGTTTAGTCCTAAATTTTGGCTTGTTATTTTTTGCCGTGATTTTGATTGCCTTCCATGTGCCACCAATGTTTGTGACAGTCAGCGTCGGTATCGTGATTTTAGCGATTACTATTTATATGGGTGATGATGATTTATTAACTTCGCAAACTGCTTTTTATGCATCATTAATTGTGATGGCGATTTTATTGATTATAATTGTGCCAGTTGAACACTGGGCGATGGTGCAAGGCTTTGGAGCTGAAGACTCTGATGCGCTTGAAGGGATGTCTTTGTATATTGGCATGGACTTTTTAAAAATTTCTGTGACAACGACTATTTTGAGTACATTAGGGGCGATTGCAGAAGCTTCAATTGCCATTTCAGCTGGTTTGTCGGAAGTACTAGAACAACACCCAGATTTGAGTAATTCAAGCTTGATGGCCAACGGGATGTCCATCGGAGAGTCCATTTTAGGAACGACGTTTAATACCTTGTTTTTTGGATTCTTTGGAGGCTTTTTAGCACTATTTATTTGGTTTATGGGTTTGAATTATTCGTTTGGTGAAATTATGAATAACAAAATTTTTGTGTCCGAATTAATTATGATTTTTGTCTCCTTTATCGGAGTAATTATCACAATTCCGTTAACAACGTTAGTGATGACTCGACAACGACATAAAAAGTTCGTTGACAACGAATAAAGATATCTATATCATAGATGACAATATTAAGAGTCCTTTTAAAGTAGTCCCGTGAGGCTACTAAGGGAGACAGTGGAATATGTATAATCCTTGTTGCCTTTAAACCTTCGCGGGTTTGAAGGCTTTTTGAATTTTAAGACATGTGGTATTAAGTCAATAGATTAATTTTACCAATGTCCAAACTTAAGAGGTGGTAAGAGCTAAAAATGAT
>NZ_BJEB01000002.1 GCF_005405445.1 Paucilactobacillus nenjiangensis | reverse complement strand
GATCAAATTCTAAACGAGTATCTGTGATATTGAGAGCTAATCTGGTATTATTATCCATGGGAGATAGTTCCTTTCGTTAGATAGGGGTCAGGCTATCTTCTATTTTTGTACAATTTTACTTGATAATAGAAAATGGCACCAGTATAAATTCACAAAGTGAATCTCTATCAGTACCAAATATTGTAGAACCGTATTTTTTAATAAACTTAAACATGAAATGAATAAAGATGATAATTATTACGTTTAAATAACAATCGCTTGTTGTCGCATCAATAACGTTATTATTACTAGTTTATAAACGGTTTTTTTGGTAAAATTGAAACAACAGATTTTAAAAGTAGGGTGGAGTATTGTGTTTTCTAAATTTAAACGTACCAATTCAAATAACCCAGATGAAAATGAACTTGATCTAAATAACATTCCAAAACACATCGCCATTATCATGGATGGAAATGGCCGATGGGCGCAACGTAAGCATTTACCTCGAGTTGCTGGTCACCGTGAAGGAATGCAAACTGTTAAAAAAATCACGATTGCTGCTAGTGATTTAGGTGTCAAAGTGTTATCTTTATACGCTTTTTCAACTGAAAACTGGAAACGACCCAATGATGAAGTTAACTATTTAATGCAATTACCGATTAGATTTTTCCAAACCTTTGTCCCAGACCTAATCAAAAACAACGTGCGAGTTATGGTGATGGGTGATATTACGCGCTTACCTGAGGGAACCCAAAAAGCAGTCCACGATGCCATTAATCAAACTGCTGATTGTACTGGCATGGTGCTAAATTTTGCTTTGAATTATGGTGGTCGTATTGAAATTGTTGATGCTGCCAAACAAGCGAGTCAGTTAGTGACTGACGGTAAATTGACAGTTGACCAAATTGATGAAGCTTTGCTCTCAAGTTTAATGATGACTAGCCCCCTAGGAGACTTTGAAGATCCAGAATTGTTGATTAGAACAAGCGGTGAACAACGGATTAGTAATTTCATGCTTTGGCAATTAGCCTATAGCGAATTTGTTTTCGTGGATGAGCACTGGCCAGATTTTGATAGTGATTCATTAAGTAATGCAATTAAAATTTATCAGGGTCGGCATCGTCGCTTCGGTGGTTTAGAAACAAAATAAGTACTTAATAAATTGGAAACGAGTGTGAACATTCATGAAACAACGTGTTATTACAGCGGTTATTGCGCTGATTATTTTTATCCCACTTATCGTCATCGGTGGTTTACCACTAACGATTGCCGCCTTAGCTTTAGGGATTATTGCGGTTGACGAAATTTTGATTATGAAAAAAATTCTGTTAGTTTCGTTTGAAGCTATCATGACTAATATTGGAGTTTTACTGTTAATCATTCCTGACAGCTGGTTATCTTTCTTACCAACTGACATTAATCGTTTTTTTTTATTCTATGTCGTTGCGATTATTTTAGCAGTCAACACAGTGACTAAGAAGGGTCGCTTTACATTTGATGATGCTGGAGTCCTAACCTTAGCAATGCTGTATGTTGGAACAGGGTTCCACTATTTCGTTGCTGCTAGAGGCGATGGATTTACGACCTTATTATTCGGAATGTTAATCGTGTGGTTGACTGATAGTGGAGCCTACATGATTGGCCGTAAACTTGGTAAGCATAAGTTAGCTCCTAAGGTTAGTCCAAATAAAACTTGGGAAGGTTCAGTTGGTGGTACAATCGCTGCAACCATTATCTTAGCGGTGTACTTAATGTTCTTCCCAGTTGGCTATGATTGGATTGTTATGGTCATTTTAACTTTGATCCTGTCGATTGTTGGCCAATTTGGAGATTTGGTAGAATCAGCTTTGAAACGGTTCTACGGCGTTAAAGATTCAGGGAAAATTTTACCTGGTCATGGCGGTATTTTAGATAGATTTGATAGTATGTTGTTAGTTATGCCAATGCTTCACTTGCTTGGTGTCATTTAACGACGTCATGAAATTAATTGATTGGGAGGTAGCCAAGTGATTATTACAATCATCACCTTTATTATTGTTTTTGGAGTACTTGTTTTAGTCCACGAATTTGGGCATTATTGTTTTGCCAAACGGGCGGGTATTTTAGTGCGCGAATTTTCAATTGGCATGGGTCCCAAAATTTGGTGGCATCGAAAAAATGGTACCACTTATACCATACGAATCTTGCCATTAGGTGGTTATGTGCGAATGGCAGGATCACAAGACGACGATGAGGATACCTTACGACCGGGGACACCGGTTAGTATTCAAGTTGGAGAAAATGACAAAGTCACGTTAATCAATACTAGTAAAAAAAGTACCTTGTTTAACGGTATCCCAATGCAAGTTGCCAATGCTGATTTAGTGGATGGCTTATGGATTGAAGGATACATCAATGGTGATGAGTCTGAATTAAAACGTTACGATGTTGATCACGATGCATCGATTATTGAAAGTGACGGCGTGCAAGTTCGTATTGCACCACGTGATGTTCAATTTCAGTCTGCATCATTACCGCAACGGATTATTACTAACTTTGCCGGCCCAATGAATAATTTCATTTTAGCTGTCGTCGTATTTGCCATCTTAGGCTTTATGTTGTCTGGAATCCCCACAAATAGTAATGTGGTTGGCGAAGTCACCTCAAATTCAGTTGCACAAAAAGCTGGTTTGAAGTCTGGTGATAAAATCACGGCGGTTGATGGTAAAAAAACGAGTGATTGGACGGATTTGTCGAGCGCAATTTCTTCAAAACCTGACAAGCAAGTTACATTAACAGTCAAACATAATGATAATAAAAAAACAGTGAAGTTAACGCCAGATTCAGTGACCCAAGAAAAGAAAAAAGTTGGTCGAATCGGTATTATGGAAGAACAAAAAACCGACTTTGTTTCTCGGATTAGTTATGGATTTACACAATTTATGGCTATCGTATCTCTGATTTTTGGTGTCTTAGGTCATATGTTGACCCATGGCTTTAATGTGAATGATTTCGGTGGCCCAGTGGCTATTTATGCCGGTACATCAACCGCAGCTTCTTACGGAATTACGGGAGTCCTTAATTTCTTGGCAGTCTTGTCAATTAACTTAGGGATCGTTAACTTACTGCCAATTCCAGCTTTAGACGGTGGTAAGATATTATTGAACTTTATTGAAGCGATTAGAAGAAAACCTAACTCTGAACGGTTCGAAGGAACTGTCACGGTGATTGGCTTTGGATTGCTAATGCTACTCATGCTAGCGGTCACTTGGAACGATATTCAAAGGTATTTCTTTTAATGCTACATAAACAAGGAGAATTTGGAAAATAATGAAACAATCAAAAATGTTAATTTCAACCCTTAAGGAAGTTCCCAGCGATGCGGAAGCCTTAAGCCATAAAATGATGCTCCGTGCGGGGTATATTTATCAAGTTGCTGCGGGGGCATATGCATATTTGCCTTTGGCACATCGAGTGTTACGTAAAATTGAAAATATTATTCGCGAAGAACTTGAAAAAATCGACGCAGTGGAAATGTTGGTTCCAGCAATTTTACCAGCTGACTTATGGCGCGAATCTGGTCGTTATGAAACTTATGGCGACAATTTATTCAAGTTGAAAGATCGTCATGAACGTGAATTCATCTTGGGACCAACTCACGAAGAAACCTTTACTGAAATTATTCGTGATAGCATCAAATCATATAAAAAATTACCTTTGACACTGTATCAATTACAAAATAAATATCGGGATGAAGATCGTCCACGTTATGGACTACTTCGTGGACGTGAATTTGACATGATGGATGCTTATTCATTTAGTGTTAATGAAGATGAACTCGATACTGCTTTTAACCAAATGGCGACTGCCTACAACAATATTTTTAAGCGCTGTGGATTAGAGTTTAAAACTATTATTGGTGATGCCGGAGCAATGGGTGGTAGTGATTCAAAAGAATTCTCTGCTTTAGCTGCTGTGGGTGAAGATACAATTGTTTATTCAGATTCTAGTGAATATGCTGCTAATTTAGAGATGGCCACTGCCACTTTTACTAGCCAAAAATCACACGCCAAACCTCTAGACTTGGAAAAAATCAAGACGCCTAATGTCAAAACAGTTGAAGAATTGGCTGAATTTTTAGACATCGAAACCAGTGGTGTTGTTAAAACACTCTTGTTTATGGCCGACGGTAAGCCAGTCATGGTATTAGTTCGTGGGGATCACGAAGTCAATGAAGTTAAAGTTACTAACTTCTTACATGCCGATGAACTTGAAATGGCCACTCCTGAACAAACCGCTGAAGTTTTACATGCTTCATTTGGTTCACTTGGACCAGTTGGGGTGGGTGAAGATGTTACTGTGTTAGCTGATCAATATATTGGCGATATGGTCAACGTTCCAGTCGGTGCCGACGAAGATGGTTATCATTATATTAACGCCAACCTTAATCGTGATTTCCGGGTCGATAATTTTGGTGATTTCCGTTTAGTTAAAGAAGGCGAAACTTCACCTGATGGTAATGGGAAATTACAATTTACTCGCGGGATTGAAATTGGTCATATCTTTAAATTAGGAACCCGTTATTCTAAATCACTTGGTGCGAGTGTGCTAGATGACAATGGTCGTCAACAAGACGTAATCATGGGCTGTTATGGAATTGGTATTTCACGTTTGTTATCTGCCATTTCTGAACAATATGCTGATGATAATGGCTTAGTATGGCCTAATGAAATCGCACCATTCGATGTTCATGTTGTCCCAGTTAACATGAAGAATGATGAACAACGTGAATTAGCTGACAAAATTAATGATCAATTACAAGCAGAAGGTTATCAAGTATTATTAGATGATCGTAAGGAACGTCCAGGGGTTAAATTTGCTGATTCAGATTTAATTGGCATTCCTTTACGCGTTACAGTTGGTAAAAAGGCAGATGAGGGAATTGTTGAAGTTAAAATTCGGAGAACGGGTGAAACACTCGAAGTGAAACAAGAAGAACTTGGCAATACCTTAGCAATCTTAATGAAAACAAACGCAGAATAGATAGTGAGTTACTTGAAATGTGATACGATAATTGTCGACGATTATTCGTTTCACATTTTTATTTTTAGGAGGCAGTTCAAGTGGAATTATCTCAGCATCAATTATTTACAAAATTACTAGAACAAATTCATTTTGAGGATAGTCAAAATGAAGCCTTTCAAGACGCTGAAATTAGACGAGTCGTGGTCCATCAAGTTTCTAAAAATTGGGAATTTACTTTCTTTTTTCCAAAAGTAATTCCATTTGAGTTATTTCAGTCATTTAATAATGCTTTAAGAGCCGGCTTTAATTCGATTGCCCAGGTCTCATTTAGCATTACAACTAACCAAGAAGAGTTGGTCCAGCGAGATATCGCGGATTATTGGAGTTTTATTGTCTCCAACAGTGGAGTTGAGTCTCCTTTGTTAGGACAAGTGGCCGATCGTGGCATGCCTAATGTAATTGATGACCGGGTGACCTTAGTCACTGAAAATGAAATCGTGCGTGATTTCTTAATGAGTGAAGCTATCGGTCAAATTGAGGAAACTTATGTACAATTCGGTTTTCCAAAATTTCGAATTCATACCATGGTCGACGAAAGTGCCTCTGCTGCTCAAATTCAAGCTTTGAAAGAAGCTCAAGATAAACGTAACGTGGAGTTAGCTGCGAAAGCGGCCGCACAAACTCAAGCAATGGCTAGTCGTAGTTCGGATTCGGCTGCACCCGTAGAAGGGCCAGCAAAGTTGGGTAAAAACATCAGCGACAAAGAAGAAGTTCGTCGGATGATTGATATCACTGAAGAGGAACGGTCGGTCGTCGTAGAAGGATATATTTTTAGCAAGGAAGTTCGAACCCTCAAGTCTCAACGTCAATTGATGATTTTGGAAATTACTGATTATACGTCTTCAATCACGATTAAAAAGTTCTCAAGAAATGCTGATGATGAAGCTCAATTTGATGCAATCAATGAAGGTGACTGGATTAAGGTTCGTGGACCAGTGCAAGAAGATACCTTCATGCGTGATTTAACCATTAATGCTTATGATTTAAATACGGTGTCACATCCGAAACGCCAAGATACTGCGGAAGGCGAAAAACGGGTGGAATTACATTTGCATACCACTATGAGCCAAATGGATGCCACCAATTCGATTAAAGATTTTGTCGGCCAGGCAGCTAAATGGGGTCATAAAGCAATCGCGATTACTGATCATGCTGGTTTACAAGGCTTTCCTGAAGCTTTCGCTGCTGCTAAAAAGAACGATATCAAAATGTTATATGGCGTTGAAGCTAACGTGGTTGATGATGGTGTACCAATTGGTTATAACTCAAAGCATGTAGCGTTGAAAGACACGGAATATGTTATTTTTGATGTGGAAACTACCGGTTTATCGGCGATTTATGACAAGGTGATTGAATTATCTGCCGTTAAAATGCGAAATGGTGGTGTCTTAGAAGAGTTTGAACACTTTATTGATCCTGGGTTCCACTTGTCGGAAACCACCACTAATTTGACTAGTATCACTGATGATGACGTGCGTGGTTCCAAGTCTGAAGAAGAAGTTTTCCAAATGTTCCGTGATTTCTGTGGCGACGCCATTTTGGCTGGCCATAACGTTACTTTTGATATGGGCTTCATGAATACAGGTTATGCGCGTCAGGGTAAAGAACCAATTCAAAATCCAGTGATTGATACGCTAACCTTAGCCCGCTTCTTACACCCGGAACTAAAGGGCTATCGATTAAATACCTTAGCTAAGAAGTTTGGTGTGGCATTGGAACATCATCACCGGGCTATTTTTGATTCCCAAACGACTGGGAATTTATTGCATATTTTCTTAAAGGATGCCGAAGAACGATACGACATTCAATATCAAGATCAATTAAATGACCATATGAGTGAAAACGATGCGTATAAACATGCGCGTCCATTCCACGTGACAATTTTGGCGCAAACACAAGCAGGGTTAAAGAATCTGTTTAAGTTAGTCTCATTGTCAAATATTGAATACTTCCATCGAGTACCGCGGATTCCGCGAAGTGAATTAGACAAGTATCGAGAAGGGCTATTGTTAGGTACCGCCTGTTCTTCTGGTGAAGTCTTTACTTCAATCATGCAAAAGGGCCGCGAAGAAGCTTTAGAAAAGGCCAAGTATTACGACTTTATTGAGGTTCAGCCTAAAGCGATGTACGCGCCGTTAATCGAAGGCGAACTCATCAAGGATGATTCAAACCTTGAAGAAATTCTTATTAATATGGTGGAAATTGGTAAAGAGTTAGATAAGCCAGTTGTCGCCACCGGGGATGCTCATTACCTCAATAAAGAAGATTCAATTTATCGTAAAATCTTGATTCATTCACAAGGTGGGGCTAATCCACTGAATCGTTATCAATTACCGGAAGCCCATTTTAGAACAACGCAAGAGATGTTGGATGCATTTTCATTCATGGGTGCAGAACGGGCGCATGAAATTGTAGTTGAAAACACCAACAAAATTGCCGACATGATCGATGAAATCACGCCGTTGCAAGATAAATTGTACACACCTAAAATGCCAGGAGCGGAAGATGAAATTCGTTCACGGACGATGAACACGGCGGAAGCTTGGTATGGCAATCCCTTACCAGACTTAGTTAAAAAACGAGTCGAACGAGAATTGGAAAGTATTATCGGTAATGGATTCTCCGTGATTTATTTAATCGCGCAACGATTAGTGGCGAAATCAAATAAAGATGGATACTTGGTTGGATCTCGTGGGTCGGTTGGTTCCAGTATTGTGGCAACTTTAACCGGAATTACCGAAGTTAATCCGTTACCACCACATTATCGTTGCCCAAATTGTCAGTACAGTCATTTCTATACTGAAGGTGAATACAGTTCAGGTTTTGATTTACCAGATAAGGATTGCCCAGAGTGTGGGACATTGTTAATCAAAGATGGTCATGATATCCCGTTTGAAACTTTCCTTGGCTTTACTGGAAACAAAGTTCCGGATATTGATTTGAACTTCTCTGGAGATTATCAAGCCATTGCCCATAACTACACTAAAGTGTTATTTGGTGAGAATAATGTCTACCGTGCCGGAACAATTGGTACCGTGGCTGATAAAACGGCTTATGGTTATGTAAAGGCATATGAACGGGATACTGAGCAGCAGATTCGTGGTGCAGAAATTGATCGTTTGGCCAAAGGTGCTACTGGGGTTAAACGGACCACCGGTCAACATCCAGCTGGGATTTTGATTGTCCCGGATGATATGGAAATTTATGATTTTACCCCGGTGCAATATCCAGCTGAAGATACCAGTGCCGCTTGGAAAACAACCCATTTTGATTTCCATTCAATTCACGATAATATTTTGAAAATGGATATCTTGGGACATGATGATCCCACGATGATTCGAATGTTACAAGATTTATCAGGAGTAGAACCCAAAACGATTCCGACCGATGATCCGGGCGTGATGAGTCTATTCTCTAATCCAGATGTGTTGGGTGTCACCGAGGACCAAATCTTTTCAAAAACTGGGACACTTGGAGTGCCAGAATTCGGAACCCGATTTGTTCGGGGGATGCTCGAAGAAACTCATCCAAGTAATTTCTCAGAACTGCTACAAATTTCAGGGCTATCACATGGAACTGATGTGTGGTTGGGAAATGCTGAAGAGCTAATTAAAAATGGAACTGCTACGATTGCCAACGTGATTGGATGTCGTGATAATATCATGACCGATTTAATTCACTACGGAATGGAATCTGAAATTGCTTTTCAAATTATGGAACATGTGCGTAAAGGTAAGGGGATTCCTGATGAATGGCAAGCAGAAATGAAAAAATCTGAAGTGCCCGGGTGGTACATTGATTCTTGTTTGAAGATTAAGTATATGTTCCCTCGTGCTCATGCGGCGGCTTATATCTTACTGGCGCTGCGGATTGCTTACTTTAAAGTGTATTTCCCATTGGTTTATTACTGTGCTTATTTTTCAGTGCGAGCTGATGATTTTGATATTGTGGCAATGGCACATGGTAAAGAAGCTGTGAAAAGTGCGATGGAAGAAATTAACAAAAAGGGTAATGATGCTTCTACTAAAGAAAAGAATCTGGTAACCGTATTGGAATTAGCCAATGAAATGTTGGAACGTGGTTATAGTTTCAAAATGGTTGATATTGACCGTTCGGATGCATCTGAATGGCTAATTGATGGAGCCACCTTAATTGCGCCATTTAGTGCCATTCCAGGTTTAGGTTTGAATGTTGCGAAGCAAATTGTGGCAGCTCGAGAAGAAAAAGAATTCTTATCAAAAGAAGATTTAGCGAAACGTGGGAAAGTTTCGAAAACGTTGATTGATTTTATGACGGTTAACCGGGTCCTTGATGCACTGCCAGATGAAAATCAATTATCATTGTTTTAATGTGACATATTAATTTGAAGGTAGGCAGGAACATGAAAAAAGGGGTACTATTGGTAAACTTGGGGACTCCAGACGCACCAGAAGCTCCTGAAGTACGAACATATTTAAGAAAATTTTTAGCAGATTGACGGGTGATTGATATGCCAAGATTGGCGTGGATGCCGATTTTGTACGGCATGATTTTACCTTTTCGACCAGCTAGATCAGCGGCATTGTACCGTAAAATTTGGACAGACGAGGGATCACCATTGTTGTTGTATACGCAACAACAGTCTGAACAATTACAAACTTTGTTGCCCGACCGAATGGTTCGATTTGCGATGTGTTACAGTAATCCAAGCGTCGCGGATGTGTTAAAGGAAATGGAAACGGCTGGAGTAGAAGACTTGACTGTGATTCCGCTTTATCCCCAATATTCAACGACAACAATTGGGTCTGTCTTTGACCAAGTGATGACATATTATATGCATGCGATGTCACAGCCTAAGCTTCATTTTATTGATTCTTTCTACCAGTCACCAGCTTATATTCAGTTGCTGGCCAAGCAAATCAAAGATGCTCTAAAAGAACATCCTAATGCACACCTGGTTTTTCATATCATGGTATTCCACAAAAGTATGCTGATAATGGGGATCCATATCCAGAACAATGTACTGCGTCTACCCAAAAAGTGATGGAGTTGTTTGGGGATGTGGACTATACGCAATCATTTCAATCTAAATTTGGTCCGAGTCAATGGTTGCTACCAGCGACGGCAGATAAAATGCATGAATTACCTAAGCAAGACATTAAAGATGTGATTGTTATTACTCCAGGATTTGTGGCTGATTGTTTGGAAACCTTGCAAGAAATTGGTCATGAAAACCGAGAATACTTTATGCAAAGTGGCGGAATTGACTTCACTTATGTGCATCCATTTAATGGCAGCATGGAGTTTACAAAATTAATGGCGACGCTAGTTCACTAGCCGGTCTGAAATTTGTATATTGAGTATGATTATGGTATAGTAGTCTAGTAAATTAAAACTCGTTAACGAGTGAGCAGGAATGCTCGCTCTTTTTATTGCAAAAATACTGGAGGTGCTCAGGTGAGTAGTGTTGTGGAAACAGTGACAGAAGTAGTAATGCCAATCATTGAAAAACAAAATTTTGAATTATACGATTTGGAGTTTGTCAAAGAGGGACAGAGCTGGTTCTTACGAGTTTACATTGATAAGCCTGGCGGAATTACAATTGAAGAATGTGCCCAAGTAAGTGATTACTTAAGTGAAAAACTTGACGAAATGGATCCTGATCCAATTCCCCAAGCCTATTTTCTTGAGGTTTCATCACCTGGAGCAGAACGTCAACTGAAAAAGCCCAAAGATTATGAAAGCGCGATGAATGAATATATCAACGTCTCGCTGTATCAAGCTATCAACGGTAGCAAGATT
This sequence comes from Paucilactobacillus nenjiangensis, assembly GCF_005405445.1. GTDB lineage: Bacteria > Bacillota > Bacilli > Lactobacillales > Lactobacillaceae > Paucilactobacillus > Paucilactobacillus nenjiangensis. Next base: position 47,879 of record NZ_BJEB01000002.1, on the reverse strand, counting down.
TACGAAGGAACATTAATTGGTTTGACGGACGATGAGTTAACCTTAGATTATCTCGATAAGACTCGTCATAAAGAAATCACCATTGATCGTTCAAAAATTGCCAAAGCAAGATTAGCAATTAAGTTTTAAATCAAAGGAGTTGTGAACATGAATAAAGAATTAGTCGGAGCGTTAGATGCTCTGGAAAAAGAAAAAGGCATCAAAAAAGAAATTGTGATTGAAGCGTTAGAAGCTGCGTTAGTATCAGCCTACAAACGTAATTATGATCAAGCTCAAAATGTGGAAGTTGATTTTGATGCAGTTAAAGGTAATATCAAAGTTTATGCTGTAAAAACCGTTGTTGAAGAAGTTGAAGATGAACAACAACAAGTCAGCCTAGAAGGTGCACTTAAAGTCAGCCGAGGATATGAATTAGGCGATGAAATTCGTTATGAAGTTACTCCTCAAAATTTTGGTCGGATTGCGGCCCAAACAGCTAAGCAAGTCATTATGCAACGAGTTCACGAAGCAGAACGTAACGTGGTCTTCGAAAAGTATAGTGAATACGAAAATGAAATCGTGACTGGTGAAGTTGAACGCCAAGATAGTCGCTTTATCTACGTGAGCCTTGGTACAGTTGAGGCAGTAATGCCAGTCGCTGAACAAATGCCTAACGAAAACTATAAAATGCATGATCGTATCCAAGTGTTTGTGACAAAGGTTGAAAACAGCACTAAGGGTCCTCAAGTGTTTGTTAGTCGGACAGCACCTGAACTTTTGAAGCGATTATTTGAAAAAGAAGTGCCAGAAATTTATGATGGAGTTGTAGAAATTATGTCCATCGCCCGTGAAGCTGGAGACCGTGCCAAAGTGGCCGTTCGTTCAAACGACGAAAACGTCGATCCAGTGGGAACTGCAGTCGGTCCTAAAGGTCAACGTGTTCAAGTAATCGTTAACGAATTAGGTGGCGAAAACATGGATATTGTTGAATGGGTTGATGATCCAGCGCGTTATATTGCTAACGCACTGAATCCTGCCGAAGTTTTGGATGTAATTTTTGATCCAGAAAACGAACGTTCATGTACGGTAGTTGTGCCAGATTATCAATTATCATTAGCCATTGGTAAGCGAGGACAAAATGCTCGTTTAGCTGCTCGATTGACTAATTACAAAATTGACATCAAGCCAGAATCTGAAATGACAGATAATGCACCTGCTGATGACAATGATGTTGATACTGAAGAAACTGAAGATTAGTAGTTACACGACAGAGAGGTGAGTTACGTTGAAACAACGAAAAATACCAATGCGTAAAGACATCGTGACTGGCGAAATGATGCCAAAGAAAGAATTAATCCGTGTCGTACGTAACAAAGAAAATGAAGTTTCACTGGATCCAACTGGTAAAAAGCCGGGTCGAGGGGCATATGTGGCGATTGATGTTGACATAGCGAAGAAAGCCTTGAAAAATCGGACTTTTGATAAAGTTTTTGAAACATCAATTGAAGATTCGTTTTACGATGAATTAATTGAGTATGTCGATCATCAACAAGCACGCCGTGAGTTATTCAAAAATGAATAATGAACAAAAAGTACTTAATTTGCTTGGATTAACCAGACGAGCTGGTGAACTAATCTCCAGTGAAGATATCGTGTTAAAAGCAATTAAAAACCAAAAAGTTGCCTTTGTCTTTATTGCTAAAGACGCAGGGGCATCTACCAGTAAAAAATTTCAAGATAAATGTAAGTTTTATAAGATTGCTTATGATTTGTCATTTACTAAAGAACAATTAAATCAAGCAACCGGTCAACAAAGGACAATATACGGCGTCACCCAAAACGGATTCGCTAAAAAGTTCAAGGAGTTGCTAACTATGTAAAGGAGAGTGAACACATGGCTAAAGAACGAATTTATGAATTAGCAAAAGAACTAAACGTTGAAAGCAAAGTGGTCATTGATGCTGCTGAAAAAAAGGGCATTTCTGTCAAAAACCACATGTCTTCAATCGAAGATAAAGATGCTGCCAGCATCAGACAAACACTAAAAGGGGGAGCAAGTGCTCCTACTAAGAAACCAGCTGCACCTGCAAAGGCTGCTACTAGTTCTGCTCCTGCTGCAAAGAAGCCAGCTGCTACTTCAAAGTCAGCTTCTGCAGCAAGTCATACGAGTCGTCCTGCAACCAGCAGTAACTCACATACTCAATCAAATGGACAAAGCCGTCCTTCAAACAACAGCTCACGTCCACATTCAAACGGACAAAGTCGTCCATCAAATAACAGTTCACGACCACAATCAAATGGGCAAAACCGTTCATCAAACAATAACTCACGACCACAATCAAATGGTCAAAGCCATTCTTCAAACAATAGTTCACGTCCACATTCAAACGGTCAGAGTCGTCCATCAAATAACAGCTCACGTCCACAATCAAATGGACAAAACCGTCCATCGAATAACAGCTCACGTCCACAATCAAACGGACAAAGCCGTCCTTCGAACAACAGCTCACGTCCACAATCAAATGGACAAAACCGTTCTTCAAACAACACTAGTAGCCGTCCATCAAATAATGGTGGTGGCCGCTTTGGGGGTAGTTTGAATTCTGGTGGTAATAGCGGTGGCAACAATAACCGTCGTGGCGGTAAGGGTGGTTACCGTGGTAACAACCAAAATCGTTACACAAAGAAAAAGAAGATTAAAGGTAACGGACGTATCAAGGAAACTGCAGTTCAAACTCCAGCTCCTACTCGTAAAGAACGTCCATTGCCAGATACATTAGTTTATTCAGTGGGTATGAATGCACAAGATTTAGGTAAAATTTTGCATCGCGAACCAGCCGAATTGATTAAAAAATTATTCATGCTTGGCGTAATGGTTAATCAAAACCAATCACTCGATGCTGATACGATTGAAATTTTAGCTGCAGATTATGGAATTGATGCTGAACAAAAGGCTGAAGTCGATGTAGCTGATATCGATAAGTTCTTTGATGAAGAACAAGAAAACCTTGAGAATGCAACACCACGCCCTCCAGTTGTTACTGTTATGGGACACGTTGATCATGGTAAAACTACTTTGCTTGATCAATTACGTCATACACACGTTACTGAAGGCGAAGCTGGTGGTATTACTCAAGCCATTGGTGCTTATCAAGTTAAATATGACAACAAAATGATTACGTTCTTGGACACTCCTGGACATGCGGCCTTTACTGAAATGCGTGCTCGTGGAGCTAATGTGACTGATATTACTGTTTTAGTTGTGGCTGCTGATGATGGGGTTATGCCTCAAACTATTGAAGCAATTAATCATGCTAAAGCTGCCGGCACTCCAATCATCGTTGCGGTTAATAAGATTGACAAGCCAGGAGCAAATCCTGATCACGTTACTGAACAATTAGCTGCTTACGAATTGGTACCTGAATCATGGGGTGGAGATACAATCTTCGTTCAAATTTCTGCCAAATTTGGTAAGAATTTAGACGAATTACTCGACATGATTTTGCTTCAAGCAGAAGTGCTTGAATTAAAAGCGAACCCAGATCAACGTGCTGCTGGTTCTGTTGTTGAAGCTCGTTTGGACAAAGGTAAGGGTGCTGTAGCAACTTTACTTGTTCAACAAGGGACGATGCATGTTGGTGATCCTGTGGTTGTTGGGAACACTTATGGTCGTGTTCGGACAATGACAAATGAAAATGGTCGTCGTTTGAAGAAAGCAACACCTTCAACACCTATCGAAATCACTGGTTTAAGTGGAGTTCCAGATGCTGGTGACCGTTTCGTTGTCTTCGAAGACGAAAAGACTGCTCGTACCGCTGGTGAAGAACGTGCTAAACGTGCTTTATTGAAAGAACGTGCCAACACTAATCACGTTACTTTGGACAACTTGTTCGATTCTCTTAAAGAAGGCGAATTGAAGTCTGTTCCAGTTATTATTAAGGCAGACGTACAAGGTTCAGTTGAAGCACTTGCCCAAAGCTTGAAGAAAATCAAGGTTGATGGTGTGAAGGTTGATATTATCCATACTGCCGTTGGTGCTATCAATGAAAGTGATGTTACTTTAGCTGAAGCGTCAAATGCTATCATCATTGGCTTTAATGTGCGTCCTACACCTCAAGCTAAGGTTCAAGCAGAATCTGGCGAAGTTGATATTCGTCTTCACCGTGTTATTTATAACGCCATCGATGAAGTTGAATCAGCTATGAAGGGTATGCTCGAACCAGTCTATGTTGAAGAAGTAACTGGTGAAGTTGAAATTAAAGAACTTTACAAAGTTTCTAAAATTGGAACAATTGCTGGTGGAATGGTTACTACTGGACGTATTACTCGTGAAGCTGGAATTCGTTTAATCCGCGACGGCGTTGTTATCTATGAAGGTAAACTTGGTAGTTTGAAACGCTTCAAGGATGATGTTAAAGAAGTTAAAGCAGGATTTGATCTTGGTTTAACTATCGAAAACTACAATGATATCAAGGTTGGCGATGTTATTGAAGCCTACGTCATGAAAGAAGTTCCAGTGGAATAAAGAGGTACTGAAACAATCATATCAATGGTTGTTCGAACCGAGTGATTCATTATTGAAGTGAATCACATTAATAAAGGAGGTTCTTGATATGCCAGACAAACGTTATCGTGTCGGCCGACTAGGCCAAGAAATTCAAAAAGAAGTTTCTGATATCTTACTCAAAAGAGTTCGTGATCCTCGAGTTGAAGGAATCACAATTACTGGAGTTGATGTGACTGGAGATTTACAACAGGCCACCATCTTTTACAGTATTTTGTCTGATAAAGCTTCTGATGCTTCTAAAGCACAAACTGGTTTGGAAAAATCTTCAGGTTTAATTCGAAGTGAATTAGGCTCACGCTTAAACATTTTCAAAACGCCTGAACTAATTTTTGAACAAGATCGTTCAGTTGCATATGGTTCTCGAATCGATCAACTTTTAAACGATTTGCGTAAAAAAGAATAATACAAAAAATTACTTAACAGCTGTGATTTCACAGTCGTTAAGTAATTTTTTTGATTTAAATTCAATCTCAAGTTGAAAAGTTCAAGCTGAGTTTTGCTTAATAAAAAACTATTACGACTTTTATAGATATTTCCTGTATAATTAATGATTGTTGGAGGAATGGACATGAATGGAATTATTCCCTTATTTAAAGAACGTGGTATAACTAGCCACGATTGTGTCAGCAAGATACGAAAAATTTTACATACAAAAAAAGTAGGTCATTCAGGTACTTTGGATCCAAATGTGGATGGTGTGTTACCAATTGCCATTGGTAGTGCAACTAAGGTTGTTGAATTATTGATGGAATCTGGCAAGATGTATAAAGGTGAACTGTTGATTGGTTATGCAACTACAACACAAGACCTTGATGGTGAAATTATTGAAAGTAAGCCATTAACACAGCCATTTACAGATCAACAAATCAAAGAACAAATGTTAAAATTGACTGGTGATATTATTCAAATTCCACCAATGTATTCAGCCATTAAAGTTAATGGCCGGAAATTATATGAATACGCTCGTGCAGGAGAAACTGTCGAACGACCAAAACGGCAGATTCATATCTCGCGATTTGATTTAATTTCATCAACGTATGATGAAGAAAATCAGCAACAACGAGTTCGCTTTGAAGCTGAGTGTAGCAAAGGGACTTATATCAGAACCTTAGCCGTGGATTTGGCCAATTTGCTAGGTTATCCTGGGGTAATGAGTGATTTAACTCGAATTAAAAGTGGCGGCTTTAATATTGACCAAACCGTCACGTTAGCAGATATTCAAGCAGCAATGGATAACGGCACCATCGATGCTCTCTTAAATCCAATTGATATTGTACTAACCCAATATCCCAAAATTGAATTAACTGAGAAACAATGGAAGGGTGTCCAAAATGGTATGTGGATGAGGTTGTCAGAAATTGATAGCTCAGCTGATACAATTGCGATGCGTTATAATAATGAAATTAAAGCACTGTATTCACGTCATGAGGATGACAACAGTTACAAACCTTTGAAAATGTTTTCGGTGCAATAGGAAGTGAAAATGTGAAAGTAATTAATTTACATCAACCATTTAATCAAAATGAAATACCAGGTGGAGATATTGTGCTCGCGATGGGATTTTTTGATGGTGTCCATAGAGGACATCAGGCGGTGATTGCAGAGGCCAAGCAACGGGCCAAAGCACTCAAGTTACCACTGGCAGTCTTAACCTATGATCATCATCCATCAATTGTCTACACGACAACTAAAAACCAACAAACTTACTTGTCATCGCTGCCTCGTAAATTGTCATTGTTAGAAGCTCAAGGGGTAGATTTAGTTTATGTAGTTAGTTTTACCTCGGCGCTATCAGCTTTGGGGCCTCAACAGTTTGTTGATGATTACCTGGTAAGATTTCATACTAAAGTTGCTGTGGCTGGTTTTGATCATACATATGGGCCACCCGATATTTCAACGATGGATAAATTGGCCGGATACGCGAAGAGCCGATTTGAGGTGGTAATTGTGAAAAGTGAAAATGAAAATCAAGAAAAAATCAGTTCAACGAAAATTCGCCACTTATTGGACGATGGGAAAATTGCTGAAGCAAACGAGTTATTTGGATATGCATACCAAACAACGGGCTTAGTCGTTCATGGAGAAGCACGAGGTCGAACACTTGGTTTTCCAACGGCAAATATTGATTGGCCAATTGAGGAACGGATGCCACGAATAGGCGTGTATGCTGTTCAATTGAAAGTGTCGAATCAATGGTATAACGGAATGGCCTCAATTGGTCATAATGTTACGTTTGGGGATGCGCGACCAAAAACCTTGGAAATTAATTTATTCGATTTTAATCAAGCTATTTATGGTGAAAATGTCGAGGTTCGCTGGGTATCTTGGTTGCGAGATGAAGTTAAATATACAACCGTAGAAAATTTAATCAAACAGTTGCAACAAGATGAAATTGATAGTCGAAAAATCTTAGAGCGATATGTTGAAAAGATTAAAAATTAGTAGTATTATTTGATATGTAAAAGGAACTCAGCTGCTACTGAGTTCCCAGCGTGATTCTAGACACGTGAAATGGTGGAGCTAATCGTTATAATGACGGTTAGCTTTTTTTATGATTGCATATGCCGTTGTGAAGTTTATTATACTTCTTGATAGCAACCATAAAATTATGGCAACAGCCAAGGTTTCACCCCTCACGTTCCTAGTTGAGCACATAGAATCACCACCTCTTTTTTCCTATAATGTTGAAGGGAAGATTCATGTGTCAATCACTAAACACATCCATGGGGAGCAACCCCCATTTAGGTGTCTATCTAATAGATACGTTTAAAATTAGTTGAATACACTAAAAAAATCGTCCAAAATTGGGCGATTTCTTTATCGATGAAAGTTGAGCTTAATTTGGCATTCAGGGCAAAGACCGTGAACGGCAATTTCGTCACTGGAAATTGCATAACCAGACAAACTTTCAGCTTGTTTTTGAAGTTCATTTTCTAGTTTTGGATAATCTTTAAATGCAATATCTGTGATTTTCCCACAATTATCACAAATTGCATGGTAATGATGATGTTCAAAATAGTCATAATGAGTGCTACCATCACCATTTTGCAGTTCAATCACAATCCCATGTTCAACTAGGGTATTAAGTGTGTTGTAAATGGTTGCCGAGCCCAAGTTTGGCAGCTTTCGATTGAGGCCAGTCTTAATCATTTCAACAGTTGGATGTGTAGGGTGACTAGCTAAATAAGCCAAAATAATGTGTCGTTGAGCCGTTATTCTTAAGTTGTGTTTTTTGAGAACAGTGCGTGTCTGTTCAATTACATTTTCATCAGCCATTTTGCTAGATCCTTTCGATAAAAGTTACTTACTATATTAAAGCACTATTTGGCAAATGTTTCTAGATATCAAACTTAAAACTGAATTCTTTACTTTCCCAAATAAGACCACTATACTTAAAGATAGATTAGAATAATTCTAAACTAGGGGCAGAGAAATGAAGAATACTAACAAAAAAATTAGTTTGGCTGCGAGGGTCAATATCATTCGTGCCGGGGTTATGGGCGCAAATGATGGAATTGTCTCGGTAGCTGGGATTGTTATCGGGGTGGCTGGCGCCAGAGTCAGTACATACGCAATCTTATTGTCCGGCTTAGCGGGAATGTTAGCCGGCACTATTTCAATGGCCATGGGCGAATGGGTGTCAGTCAGCACCCAACGTGATAGTGAAAAAATGGCGATGATTCATGAAAAAGAGCGACTTGATAACAATTTCGGTCGTGAATTTGAGTATATCAAAAATAAATATGTTGCGACAGGTATTTCGGATACCTTAGCTGCGAAAGCAACCAATGAAATGCTGCAAGATCAGCCGCTAGAAGTGGGTGTTCGTGAACGTTATGGTTTTAATCCTAATGAAAAAACGAGTGCTATATCAGCGGCAATTGCTTCAATGATTTCTTTCCCAATTGGTTCAGCCTTACCGTTGCTGACAATTACTTTATTACGTAGTGGTAATGGAATTTTAGTAACGATGATTTCGGTGGTGATTGCATTAATCTTTACAGGTTGGGCAGCTGCCAAACTGGGCAATGCTGATCCGAAAAAAGCAGTTGTGAGAAATGTATTGGCAGGATTATTAACGATGGTGGTGACATATATTGTTGGAACGCAATTTGTATAATAAACGGGTGAAACAAGTGAAAGAGCCAACGGGTGAACAAACGCTAGCTGAAAAATCAAATACAATTCGTGCAGCAGTTTTAGGTGCTAATGATGGAATCTTAACTGTTGTCGGGGTGCTATTCTCAGTTGGGGTAGCAACTTCAAATCAAGCGACAATCATTGTGGCTGGTGTGTCAGATTTGATTGCGTGTGCCTTATCTATGTCGTCTGGTGAATATGCATCTGTTAGTTCACAAAAGGACACTGAGCAGGCGGTAGAACTGTCTGAACGCAAGTTGATTGATAATGACTTTGAACATGAAACTAGTCAGGTAGCAGACTATTACGTGAACCGTGGCGTGTCGACGGCGACTGCCAATGAAATTGCCCAAGAACTAATGGAAAAGAAGCCCTTGGAAACCGTTTTGAGGACGAAACATGATTTAGAATACGGTCACTACATGGATCCATGGCAAGCGGCCTTTTCTTCGATGTTTGCAGCGGCCTCAGGTGGGCTATTCCCCTTGATGGCAATTATCCTGTTTCCTGCAGATATTAAATGGGCAGGGACAATTTTAGCGGTGCTCTTATCAGTTACACTGACCGGCTTTTTAAGTGCTAAGCTCGGCGACGGACTGGTCAAGATTGCCATTTTCCGAAATGTAATTGTGGGGATTATTACGATGTTTATTCACTTTTACGTTGGGACTTTACTTTAATACGTTTGAATCAATTTAGAGACTAGCTTCTTAATATGAAGGCTAGTCTTTTTTAGCTCGATTTCTGACCGGGTAGGCGTTTTAAGCCAATTTTTGTAAGTATCAACCACCCCGTAAGCAATGAAATGAGTGATGAAATCTAATTCCTCTCGACCAAGCGTGCTTTCGGTCTTTGATTCTTTTAACAATGCCTCAGCCAAAATATTTTTACAGTCATCCAGTAAAAATGAATAGTCATTGTTTTTTGAAATGTGAGCAAAAATATCAATCTTTTCTAACATCATGTGTGTCAGGCCGTCGATAAAAGAATCTAAATTAAATCTGTCGCTGGCGTTGATGATGTCAGACACCTGTTGAGTTAACTCAGCTTCAAATTCATCGAGCACGTCGTTGATGGAGTGGTAGTGTAAATAAAAAGTTTTACGATCAATATCAGCCGTTCTAGCTAATTCGCTGACCGTAATTTCAGTGAAAATGTGCTTTTGCAAGAGGGTGATTAGTGCAGTTTGAATTGCTCGTTTAGTTTTCTTAACTCTTCGATCCATATTGACCCCATCTTTCTGTTTGTTGTTGAATAATCTATAGCTTGTTGAATATTGCCGTTGTTTTTAATTATTAATCACCATACCATAGATTTATCCTCAAGTGGGGAAAAAGTATAGTGAGGTAATATTTATGATTGAGCAATTATATAATTCATATCCGACAGATTACAGGTTACAAGATTTATTGCAAACCTTCTCGTTTAGCAATCCACATATTGGCTTTGTGCTGACGGTCGCAGGAATTACGTTTCTAATGGGTTATTTGGAGTATATGTATAGTTTTGCGTTAGTTTTATGGGAAAAGAGTGCACCGTTTCCTATTTGGATGCACACGTTTTATTTTGCACATGATTCGACTGGAGCAATCGTTTTTGCCCTCGCGGCATTGGCAAATAATAATTTTTGGTTCTTCTGGTCAGCTTCAGGCGCACTAATGGTTTGGAATCTGTTTGAAATTTTCAATTTATATAAAGCAATCACAGTTGAAAGAAACGAGATATGGGGCCACTTATATCCGAATGGTCAAGTGACAGTGGGACAGGCCTTTTGGAAAGTTGTCGTCCAAATCATTATGATGATTGCGATTGTTAACTTGTTCCGGGTCTTTATGCACGATCCATACATGTTCAAATGGTTCATCTTTACTAATGTCATTATGGCCATTTTTCCTGGACTCTACTGGGAACAACGAAAAACACAAACGGGTGGATCAATGGGCTTGGCGATTGTCATCTTTATTGGCACCGTGAATAGCTTTATTCCAATGAATATGTGGGCATTGAGCAGTCATTACTTCTCGATGGCGGCGAATCCATGGTTTTACCTAATCGGAATTGTGTCAATTGCATATTCGATTCGGTCACTTTGGAAGTATCGTCAATTACCAGCCAAGCCACAACTATTTAATGGTAAAAAACGCATTTGGTAATCAAAAAAGTTACTTTGAAAATTTATCAAAGTAACTTTTTTTAGTGTCGTGATGACCGGTGTGAACCGCCAGCTTTACCACCTTTAATTACGTGGCGTTTAAATTTAGTTTTATTTTCATTGACGAGTTTAAAATTTTTCATTTTGTACGCAAATGGTTCGTCGCTCATCCGTTGTTTTGTCCAAAATTGCATATCTCCAATCATTTTTTCTAGCGTGACTAATTGTGAAGGATTATTTTCACGCACCGCTTCCTCGTGAATATCAGACTGGAGCCGTAAGACTAAGTTTTGATGATACTTGAGTAATTCCATCGTTAAGTCGGCTTTACGATATTGATTGAACAAACCTTGGATGGTTTCCATTGCTTCTTTGACATTGCTTGGTTGAACATAACGATTTTTTTCTGTATCTGACATGAGAGCTCCTAATATTAAAATTAATTCAAAATTTTGGTAAATTACTTTATCATACAAAGTCTAAGTCGTTTGTGGAAGATTTTGATATCGACTTAGCTAAAGCGAAAGTTGCTTGCAAAATAGGCTAAAAAATGTTGACTTTTCTTGACTTTAAATTGCGGACTTGGTATATTATAGATTGTGTTTAGCACTTGAGTGAGTCGAGTGCTAAAAAGGAAGTGATAATTATGTTAACAAAACGTCAAAGTGATATCCTGCAAGCAATTGTACGCCATTACACGGCCACAGGGCAACCGGTTGGTTCAAAGTTATTGGCAGACAGTTTACCTGAGAAAGTCAGTTCAGCGACTATTCGTAATGAAATGGCTGCACTTGAGGAAATGGGATTAATCGCCAAGGAACATTCGTCATCTGGTCGGGTGCCTTCAACAGTCGGTTATCGGTATTATGTCGATAATTTGCTAGATAAGCAGGCCGTCGATGCGAGTGATGTGGCAATTATTCAGAATTCGTTTGGCCAAGATTTTAATAAAATAGATGAAATTGTTGCCAGGTCGGCTGATATCTTATCCGACTTAACAACATTTACGACATTCACGTTAAAGCCAGAACAAAAAATGGCTCGCTTGAGTGGTTTTCGTTTAGTGCCATTAGGTAATCAGCAAGTCATGGCAATCTTGGTTACTGATAGTGGAGATGTTGAAAGCCAAACGTTCACCATTCCCCGAGATATGAACACCGATGAGTTAGAGTCAGTGATTCGACTCATTAATGATCAATTATCAGGGTTACCATTAACTGAAGTTTTGACGAGATTGCAACAAGATATTCCATTGCGGATTAAGTCCTACATGCGGAGCCCAAGTGGAGTGCTTAATATTTTTGATAACATTTTATCACATGTGTCTAGCGAACAATTTTTCGTTGGTGGAAAAATGAATCTATTAGGTTTTTCACACAATCATGATCCCAATGCACTCCAAGCACTATATAGACTGCTAGATCAAAACGAAAGTTTGTCAACCGTTCTTGACCCACTTGATGATAATATCAACGTGCGGATTGGTTCTGAAATTTCTAATAAATTATTAGATGATTTTAGTTTAATTACCGCGACGTATGATGTGGATCAATATGGGAAAGGCATCATTGCCGTGCTTGGGCCAACACGGATGCCATATTCTCGAACGATTGGATTAGTTAGTGCTTTTCGCGAAGAACTAGCTAAGCAAATGCTAGATTATTATCACCGTTACTACGATCAATAGGAGGTTCCATATTAATGGCTAAAGACGAACACAAGACAGCCGATGAAGCTGTCGAGGAAGTCAAAGAAGAACAAGTTGAAACACCTGAAGTTGATGAAACCACAGATGCTCCCGAAGTAAAAACCGAAGAAGTTTCTGAAGTAGATCAACTCAAGGCTAAACTAGCGGCAGCAGAAGATTCACTGCTCCGTGAACAAGCTGAAATTCAAAATATGAACAATCGTTTCAAAAAGGAACAATCCAATCTGTTAAAATATGATGGTCAATCATTGGCTAAAGCAATTTTACCAGTCATGGATAATTTGAAACGAGCTCTTGAAATTGAAGTCAGTGATGAAAATGGGCAACAGTTAAAGAAGGGAATTCAAATGGTCCATGATCATTTAGATGAAGCTTTAACCGGCAATTCGGTGACCGAGATTGAATCACTTGGTAAAAAATTTGATCCAACGCTTCATCAGGCTGTGCAAACAGTTCCCGCTGAAGATGGACAAGAGGCTGATACAGTCGTTCAAGTACTACAGGCTGGTTATCAGTTAAAAGATCGAGTTTTACGTCCAGCAATGGTCGTTGTTTCCCAATAATTAAAATAAATAAAAATAATAAGAAGAGGTAAGTTTAACATGGCAAGTAATAAGATTATCGGAATTGATTTAGGAACTACAAACTCAGCTGTTGCTGTAATGGAAGGTAATGAACCTAAAATCATTACTAACCCAGAAGGTAGCCGGACAACACCATCTGTTGTTTCATTTAAAGATGGCGAAACTCAAGTTGGTGAAGTTGCTAAACGTCAAGCAATCACAAATCCTAACACAATCGTATCAATCAAGAGTCACATGGGTGAAGCTGGTTATACGGTTGAAGTAGAAGGTAAGAAGTATACTCCACAAGAAATTTCAGCAATGATTCTTCAATATTTGAAGAAATATGCTGAAGATTATATTGGTGATGAAGTGACACAAGCCGTTGTTACGGTACCTGCATACTTCAACGATGCCCAACGTCAAGCTACTAAAGATGCTGGTAAAATTGCCGGCTTAGATGTTAAGCGGATTATCAACGAACCAACTGCATCTTCATTGGCATATGGTCTCGACAAGCAAGATAAAGATGAAAAAGTGCTTGTATATGACCTTGGTGGTGGTACTTTTGATGTTTCCATCCTTGAATTAGGCGATGGCGTGTTCCAAGTACTTTCAACTAATGGTGATACTCATTTAGGTGGGGATGACTTTGACCAAAAGATTATCGACTGGCTTGTTGAAGAATTCAAGGCCGAAAATGGCGTTGATTTAGCTCAAGACAAGATGGCCTTACAACGTTTGAAGGATGCTGCTGAAAAGGCTAAGAAGGACGTTTCTAGCGCTAACGAAGCTACGATCAGTCTTCCATTTATCTCGGCCGGTGCTGCTGGACCACTTCACATGGAAAAAACTATGAGTCGTGCTAAGTTCAACCAATTAACTGTTGATCTTGTAGAACGCACAAAACAACCAGTATTGAACGCTTTGAAGGATGCCGATTTATCATTTGGCGACCTTGACGAAGTGATCTTAAATGGTGGTTCAACTCGTATTCCAGCCGTTCAAGAAGCTGTTAAAGAATTAACTGGTAAAGAACCTAACCACTCAATCAACCCTGATGAAGCCGTTGCAATTGGTGCTGCGGTTCAAGGTGGTGTCTTAACTGGTGATGTTAAGGATGTTGTTTTACTTGATGTTACGCCACTTTCACTTGGTATCGAAACTATGGGTGGTGTGATGACTCAATTGATTGAACGGAATACTACTATTCCTACTTCAAAGAGCCAAACATTCTCAACTGCCGCTGATAACCAACCAGCTGTTGATATCCATGTGTTACAAGGTGAACGTCCAATGGCCGCTGACAACAAGACACTAGGTAACTTCCAATTAAGTGATATTCCTGCTGCTCCTCGTGGTGTTCCACAAATTCAAGTTACATTTGATATCGATAAGAACGGTATTGTAAATGTATCAGCTAAAGATTTGGGTACTAACAAGGAACAAAAGATTACCATCAAGAGTAATTCAGGACTTTCAGATGACGAAATCGATCGTATGATGAAGGAAGCTTCAGAAAACGAAGAAGCTGATAAGGCTAAAAAAGAAGAAGTTGATTTGAATAATGAAGTTGATCAACTATTATTCCAAGTTGATAAGACTTTGAAAGACCTTAAAGGTAAAGTTACCGATGAAGAAGTCAAAAAGGCTGAAGATGCACGTGATGCATTAAAGAAGGCTAAAGAAGACGGCAACACCGAAGACATGAAGACCAAGAAGGACGAATTGAATGAAATCGTTCAAGAATTAACTGTTAAGTTGTATCAACAAGCTCAAGACGCCCAAGGTGCTGATGGAGCAGGTAGCGGTGCAGCTGATGGTTCATATGGTAAGAAGTCAGATGACAATACCGTTGATGGTGACTTTGAGGAAGTAGACCCTAAAGACAAGAAATAAATTAAGTGTGACAAAGCCCGTCTAAACAATGAGTATTAACGATAAATAATAAAATTTCTGAACTTGAAATTTGTATTATTTAAGTTAAGCGGAATTGATTGGGCTTTGGAACCGGCCAAGAGTTGAAGTTAGCGAATTTAACTGACTTTGAGAGCTGATTAATAATTTGATAGTAAAAGCCAAAGTCATGTGCTTTGGCTTTTACTTGGTACTAGACTTTATGGTATAACTAAGGGACTACTTTATAACGGAGGATCCAAGAAATGGCAGACAAAAATCCATACGATGTGCTGGGCGTTAGTAAAGATGCCTCTCAAGACGAGATTAAAAAAGCATATCGTAAATTATCAAAAAAATATCATCCTGATTTGAACAAAGAAGCAGGAGCTGAAGATAAATTTAAAGAAGTTAATGAAGCTTTTGAAACAGTCGGTGATGAACAAAAACGTCAACAATATGACACTTATGGTTCAGCTGGACCACAAGGTGGTTTTGGTGGAGGCGGCGGCTTCGGCGGTGGTCAATATCAACAAGGCGGTTTCGGTGGCGGTGGATTTGACGACATCTTTAGCCAATTCTTTGGTGGCGGTGGTCAACAACGTCGTGATCCATCGGCCCCTCGTCAAGGACGTGATTTACAGTATAATATGACTTTGAAGTTTGAAGAAGCCATTTTTGGTAAAACCACAACTATCAAGTACAACCGAGAAGCATACTGTGGAACTTGTGATGGTACTGGTGCAAAGCCAGGTACTTCACCTGTAACTTGTTCTAAGTGTGGCGGTAGTGGAACGATTGATGTGATTCAAAACACGCCTTTAGGTCGGATGCGTTCAACCCAAACTTGTGATGTTTGTGGTGGGACTGGTAAAGAAATCAAAGAAAAATGTGAAACTTGTCATGGTTCTGGCCACGTGTCAGAACGTCATGAATTAAAAGTTGATGTTCCAGCTGGGGTTGATGACGGCCAACAAATGCGTCTTCAAAATCAAGGTGAAGCCGGCGAGAACAAAGGCCCTTATGGTGATCTTTACATCGTCTTCACAGTGACTCCAAGTCGTGAGTTCACACGTGATGGAAATGATATCTTCTTTGATCAACCAATCTCGTTTGCACAAGCAGCGCTTGGTGACGAAATTGAAGTTAAGACCGTTCATGGGGATGTTAAATTAAAAATCCCTGCTGGTACTCAAACTGAGACTAACTTCCGCTTACGTGGTAAGGGAGTTCCTCGTGTGAATGGTAACGGTAATGGGGATGAACACGTTAAAGTACGTGTTGAGACTCCTAAGAATATGAACAAACAACAAAAAGAAGCACTCCAAGCATTTGCTGTTGCTTCCGGACAAAAAGTTTCTGGTGTCAAAAAAGGTGTCTTTGATAAATTAAAAGATGCGTTTGATGATTAAAAACTAGGTAATCTTTCTGCCGATTAACTTCTGAGCACTAACGAAAAATATCTCATCGTGATTTTCCATAAATCACGATGAGATTTTTTGTATTATTCGAAAAAGTTATGTGGCAAAATTCGATTAAGTGCTATAATTTGCGTATTCAAATAAATTAACCACTAGGAGTGCCAATTTAGTTTGGCTGAGATCATGAAAATGAAATTCTGGAACCTGATCTAGTTGATGCTAGCGTAGGAAAGTGGAGCAAATATTCATTGATTTCATCCTTTTCTATGTTGAAGAAGGTGCATTTTTTTTGCACCAAATAATTGGAATGGAGAAAAAATCATGGCAAATGCAGTAATGGCAATTCAAGTTTTACCTGAAGCAGATTCAACAGATGAATTACTCCGACTAGTCGACGTGGCAATCGCAGAAATTAATGCAACTG
This sequence comes from Paucilactobacillus nenjiangensis, assembly GCF_005405445.1. Lineage (GTDB taxonomy): Bacteria > Bacillota > Bacilli > Lactobacillales > Lactobacillaceae > Paucilactobacillus > Paucilactobacillus nenjiangensis. Next base: position 31,029 of record NZ_BJEB01000002.1, on the reverse strand, counting down.
GGATGTCATATGAAGTCGGGGCTTTTGAAACGACGGTTGAAGGTGACCTAGATGATTTAATTAAATTAATTCATCAAATGCAATTATCAGTCACCAAAAGTGGTGCGCCAAGAATTAGTAACTATATCAAATTATCGTATGCGCCAACAGAACATATTTTAACAACTGATGAAAAATTAGCTAAGTACCGGGATGTAAACCGTAAAAATAGTGGAGCTGAATAGCTGGAATAACTAGTAGATTGTTCTTGATTGAAAGTCAGAATAATCTATTTTTTTATAAGGTTGATTAATGACGTGACTCCACGGTTTAGCGTATACTAGTAGTATATTATCGAAGTGAAAAGGGGAATACTATGAGTCATTTTTATGAGAGTTTTCATCCAAACAATTACAACATTTATTTAGATATTAATCGGGCCACCAAAACGATTACTGGTAAGACCATTATTCGCGGTGAAGCCTTAGCGTCATCGATTTCAATCCATCAAAAATATTTGGATATTAAAAGTGTCCTCGTTGATAACCAAGCTGCCATCTTCAAAATGCGAGACGAAGCAATTTTATTGCCAGATGTTAAAACTGGCGATATCGAAGTTATCATTGAATATTCAGCCAAGTTAACCGATTCAATGATGGGCATTTATCCGTCATACTATGAAGTTGACGGCGAAAAGAAACAACTAATTGGGACTCAATTTGAAACAACTTTTGCACGTCAAGCATTCCCATCAGTTGATGAACCAGCAGCAAAAGCGACTTTTGATTTAGCCATTAAATTTGATGAACATCCAGGCGAAACCATTATTGCAAATATGCCTGAAATTCGGGTGGAGGATGGGGTTCATTATTTTGAAACGACCGTCAAAATGTCAACTTATTTAGTCGCATTTGCGTTTGGGGAAATGCTAAGTAAATATACGACCACTGAAAGTGGCGTAAAAATTGGTGTTTTCGCTACGAAAGCCCATCAAGCCAAAGAACTAGATTTTGGCTTAGACATTGCCAAACGTTCAATTGAATTTTACGAAGATTTCTATCAAACACCTTATCCATTGCCACATTCATGGCAATTAGCCTTACCAGACTTTTCTGCTGGAGCAATGGAAAACTGGGGCTTGGTGACATATCGAGAAGCATATTTGTTGATTGATCCAGATAATACCTCATTATCTACTAAACAACTGGTTTCGACGGTGATTTCACATGAATTAGCGCATCAATGGTTCGGTGATTTGGTTACAATGAAGTGGTGGGATGATTTATGGTTAAACGAAAGTTTTGCCAACATGATGGAATATGTGGCGATTGATGCCCTTGAACCTGACTGGAAGATTTGGGAAAGCTTCCAAACCTCTGAAGCACCCGCCGCCTTGCAACGCGATGCGATTGATGGTGTTCAGTCAGTGCACGTTCAAGTTGAAGACCCAGCTGAAATTGATTCATTGTTTGATGGTGCAATTGTCTATGCTAAAGGTGCCAGAATGCTAGTAATGGTTCGTGCTTTAATTGGTGATGATGCACTGCGAAAAGGCCTAAAGAATTATTTTGCCAGTCATCAATTTGGTAATGCCACCGGCGCAGATTTGTGGGCAGCATTAGGTGAAACATCCGGGATGGATATTGGTAGGATCATGCAATCATGGTTGGAACAACCAGGTTATCCCGTGGTTAACGCTAAGGTTGTTGATGGAAAATTGACAATCAGTCAGTCACAATTCTTTATTGGTGAAAATGAACCCAAAGCACGGCAATGGCAAATTCCATTGAACAGTAATTATGCTGAAGCGCCAGCAATCTTTGCTGACACAGAAACCACCTTGGGTAACTATCAACAGTTGCGGTCACAAAATGGCGCTCCCTTTAGATTGAACGTAGGGAATAACTCTCATTTCATCGTGAAGTATGATGAGAAGTTATTAGCAGATATCATTGAACATGTGGATGAACTAGATTCAATTTCACAATTACAATTGCTGCAAGACCTGCGCTTATTAGCTGAAGGTGGCCAAATTTCCTATGCAACTGTCGTACCATTATTGGGTCACTTTATCACGAGTCCCTCCAATATTGTTAACTCAGCGCTCTATAGTTTAGCGAATGATTTGAAAAAATTTGTGACACCGAATTCAGTTGCAGAGCAGCAATTACAAGCCTTCTTTAATAAGATGAGTGATAATCAAGTCAATCGCTTAGGTTGGCTCCCAGTTGATGGTGAGACGAATGATGATCAATTAACACGACCATACGTCTTGAACGCAACCTTATATGCTGAAAATCAAAAATCAATTGAGATGGCCCATCAGATTTATCAAAATAATGCCGACAAAGTAGCTGATCTACCGGCAGATGTGCGAGTATTTATTTTGAAAAATGAGATTAAAAATTATGGTAATCGTGATTTAGTCAATCAAATGTTAACAGCTTATCGACAAACAGCTGATGCCAGTTATAAGTCAGACTTAAGGGTTGCAGTAACTAGTACCCAAGATGCAGACTTGATTAAACAAATTGTGACCGAATTTAAAAATGCAGAAACGATTAAACCTCAAGATTTACGGGCCTGGTTCCGTGGAATTTTGGCCAACAGTCATGGGGAACAAGCTGCCTGGGATTGGATTCGCAATGATTGGGATTGGTTAGAAAAAACTGTCGGTGGAGATATGGAATTCACCACTTACATTACGGTAATTGCCGGTATTTTCAAGACACCAACTCGGTTGAAAGAATTTAAATATTTCTTCTGGCCTATGCTTGAAACACCTGGTTTAAAACGTGAAATCACGATGGACTTAAAAGTGATTGAAAGTCGGGTTAATTTAATTGCAGCGGAACAAGTTGCAGTTAATCAAGCAGTGGAAGCACAAATTAAGTAACTATCTGAGAGCTTAGGTAATTTCTAGGCTCTTTTTTAGTTACCAGCAAAAAATGGTAAAATTGACTTGACCTAAAACCCGTTTCATAGAATAAACTATGTGAAAATGCTAAAGGAGTGGTTGAGATGGTTAAACATATATTTTCAGACATGGATGGGACGTTACTGAACGAAGCAGGGGCGTTGAATGAGCGAAACGTCGAATTAATTAAGCAAAGTCAGATTCCATTTACACTAGTTTCCGCACGTGCACCCATGGAAATGGAGTTTGCCATGACGGCATTAAATCTCCAAGGGCCTCAAATTGCCTTTAATGGTGGCTTGATATTTACAGGCCAAGAGAACAATAAAAAAATCATTGATCAGCATTATCTCGATTATGATGCAACAGAAATTCTGCTCACTCAAATCAAACAACAATTTCCCAACGTGAGTCAAAGTTTTTATGACTTAGACGATTGGTATACTGAAAAAATTGATGACGGCATTAAATTAGAATCCGGTATGACCAATATGGTGCCACAAATTGTGAGTATACGAGATTATTTAAGTGATCCAACTCATCATACGTTTAAAATTATGTTGATCTCGTTTGATAGTGAAGAAATGAAACGATTAAAACAATTCGTCCAAGAATTAGGTATTTCAGGCATTTCGGCTCAACAAGCTGGAGCAAATTATTTTGAAATCACGGATGGTCAAGCCAAAAAGTCGCATGGGATTAACTATGTGATGGAACAGGAACATTTGACGAAGATTGAGACAGCGGCCTTTGGAGATGGCCACAATGATTTACCAATGCTAGAAATGGTTGGTAATCCAATTGTGATGGACAATGCCGCACCAGAAATTAAAACAATTGCCAAATATATCACTAAAAGCAATATTGAAGACGGAGTTGGTTATGGAATCACACACTATCTTCAATAAATTCAATTTGGAGATGTGACATGACGAATATTCATGATATTGCCAAGAAAAGTGGCGTTTCAGCTTCAACGGTTTCCAGAGTGTTGAATGGTAAAAACTACGTAGCCAACTCGACGAGTTTAGCGGTCGAAGCGGCGATGAAAGAATTGAATTATGTTCCTAACGATATCGCTCGGGATTTTAGTCATGGTCGAAATTATAACGTGGGTGTAATTTTGCCGCATACGAAACATCCATATTTTACGCAAATATTGAGCGGAATTATTGCAGCCTCATTTGAATCAGATTATCGAGTGGTGATTTTACCATCCCAATACAATGAGTCAGTGGAAATTGATTATTTAGAACAATTACGTCGCAAAGCTTTTGATGCGCTAATCTTCATTTCCCATGAAATTTCCTTAGATAAAATTACGGAATATTCTCAATATGGTCGGATTGTGGTCTGTGAAAATCCAAATCGTGAGGATGTTTTCGCAGTATATTCCAAACGAAGAACAACATATTTAGAAGCGTTTAAATGGCTCAAAAGCCAACAAATTGAACAAGTCGCAGTTTTGCTGAGTCGTGATTATGCCAGTAGCGTCACGAGCCAAATTACCTTGGATGCATATCAATCGATTTTTACTAAATTGCCCAACAATGATCTACTCTTCGAAACCGTGACCACGTTTCAAGACGGATACGAGGCTGCCCAAACGATCATTAAGCAGCAGTTAAATGTGCAGTGTATTTTTACAAATGGGGATGATGTGGCAGCCGGCGTGGTTCAAGCCTATCAAGCGCATCAAAAGACGCCGCCACTCGTGATTGGGCAAGAAAATCAATTTAGCGGTCAGCTACTCAATATTCCGAGAATCAATCATCATTTCGACAAACTAGGTCGCCAAGCGTTAGAGCTGGTTACTGGCGCGGGTGAAATGCAACAAGTCGTCATTGAATCAGATTTCATTATTAGGTAAAAATAGGGCTTGCCTTAAAGTGTACTCTAAGGTCTATAGTATGGGTATTGAACAAATATATCTTTACAGAGGAGTTTAACTGATGAAAGCAGCAGCATTTATTGAACCAGGAAAAGTTGAAATTCATGAAGTCCCAAAACCCAGTGTTTCAAAACCAAATGAAGCAGTGATTCGCATTGTTCGGGCCTGTGTTTGTGGATCTGATTTAGGTGGTATCGTGGCTTAGCCCACGTGAAAAAGATACGTTGGTCGGTCATGAAGCGATTGGAATCGTTGAAGAAGTTGGTTCTGAAGTGACTAACGTAGCCGTTGGTGATTTTGTGATTGCTCCATTTACACATGGTTGTGGTCATTATGCTGCCTGTTTAGCTGGTTTCGATGGTAACTGTTTGAACGCACCAGCTGGTGGTTCCGCCTATCAAGCCGAATATCTGTTATTTAATAACGCCGACTGGGCACTCGTTAAAGTTCCGGGTGATCCAAAATCATTTTCAGATGAGATGCTGAATTCTTTATTGAGTTTGGCTGATGTGATGGCAACCGGTTATCACGCTGCAGTATCTGCCGAGGTTAAAACTGGCGATACAGTGGTTGTTATGGGTGACGGGGCAGTTGGATTATGCGGTATTATTGGTGCCAAATTATTAGGGGCTAAACGAATCATCGCTATGAGTCGTCATGCAGACCGTCAAAAATTAGCGACAGAATTTGGCGCCACAGACATTATTGCTGAACGTGGTGATGAAGCCAGTCGCACGCGTGATGGAATTGACTGATGGTGGTGCCGATGCCGTATTGGAATGTGTCGGAACGGAACAATCAGTTGATACCGCTGTTAAAGTTGGTCGTCCAGGCGCCGTTGTAGGTCGTGTCGGTGTACCACAAAAATCTGATATGAATACGAATAACTTATTCTGGCGTAATATTGGCCTCCGTGGCGGAATTGCCTCAGTGACCACTTATGACAAGAGTGTCTTATTAAACGCAGTTCTCAGCGGTAAAATTGAACCTGGTAAGGTCTTTACCCAGTCATTTGCCTTAGATGATATCCAATCTGCTTATGAAGCCATGGATCAACGTACTGCCATTAAATCATTGGTGAAAGTTAGTACACTTTAGGAGTAATTATGAACATTAAAGAAGCAAGTCAAATTACGGGAGTTTCTTCTGAAACTATCCGTTACTATGAGAAAATCGGCTTAGTCCCACCAATTGACCGCAAGGAAACCGGCGTTAGAGATATTGACGAACGTATCATTCGTCGTATCAATTTTGCCCGTCAAATGCGGTCGGCGGGGATGAGTGTAGAAAATTTGCAAAAATATATTCAATTATTTGATGCCGATGAAAATAATCAGCAAGAACAATTGGATTTATTGCAGGAACAATTAGAAGTACTGGAAGAAAAACGGGACGATTTAACTGCAGCAATTAATCACCTGACCTTCAAATTAGCCAATCACGGTAAACATATGACGACGTTTGAAGAAGAATTACATGAATTAGAACAGCAACAACAAAAACATCCGAAGCCGCTGTATGATGATGTGGATGTAAAAAAATAACTAGACAAAATAAATCAGTTAATTTATGATAAAGCCATAAAGTTGAATAATTCTTCGGGGCAGGGTGAAATTCCCGACCGACGGTAACGAGGTGAAACTCGAAGTCCGTGACCCGCATTTATTTATGCGGTTGATCTAGTGCAAATCTAGAACCGACAGTTAAAGTCTGGATGGGAGAAGAAATTAGTGTAAGACGATTGATGGTCGCACTGGATGCTTTTTTTGTATCCGTGCAATCGTTAATCCATTAAACTAGTCTATTTAGTCAAGCCTCGTAGAGATAATCTACGGGGCTTTTTATTTTTTCAAGAAAGGGGAATAACAATGGATAATTTGTATATGCAACAAGCTGTTGACCTTGCAAAAAAAGGACGGCGGAAGACTTATCGTAATCCACTGGTTGGTGCAATTTTTGTTAAAGACAAGCAAGTAATTGCCAGTGGATACCATGCCAGATATGGCGATAAACATGCAGAAAGGATGGCAATTGATTCTTGTTCAACCCTCGAAGAATTGAAGAATTCAACTTTATATGTGACGTTAGAACCTTGCACGCATTTTGGTAAGCAACCGCCATGTGTGGATGCCGTGATAGCGAGCGGGGTCAGCCGAGTGGTGATTGGCCAATCGGATCCTAACCCAGTCGTATCAATGAAAGGCACACAAAAATTAAGAGAACATGGAATTCAGGTTGATTTTAATGACCTGGGACAAACGGTTCAAGCATTGAACCCGTATTACAACTATTATTTTGAACATAACTTACCGTATATTGTGCTTAAACAGGCGATTAGTTTGGACGGTAAAATTACCGCCCAATCTGGGACGAGAACTCAAATTACGGGTGCAAGTGTCAATCAACAAGTGCATGATGAGCGGAATGAGTTTCAAGCCATTTTAGTCGGTAGTGAAACAGTATTAGTCGATAATCCAACTTTACTGGCCAGCGGTGCAACGAACTTTCCATCCATTCGCGTGGTGTTAGATCGCAAAGGACGTTGTTTGAATCGGCCAGAATTAAACATTTTTAACTCACAAGCGCCAACTTGGATTTTCACAACGAAAAAAACTAATCAACTATTGTCATCGAATGTCCAACTCTTTGAAAATGAAACTTGGACGATTGAATCGGTGGTCTCATATTTGGCGAAGCAAGGTGTGCAGTCGGTTTACGTAGAAGGCGGTGCCCAGATTCACAACCAGTTTTTAGCAGCCAATTTATTTAATGAATTAATTACTTATGTTGGTTCAGAAGTGATTGGGAGCGGTGGCATACCATCTTTTTCAGGCAACCAAGCCAATCCAACTAGTCAAGCAATGAAACTAAAGTCAGTTCAGCAATTCGGCAATGATGTCAGAATTGTGAGTGAGAGGGTGGAATAAATGTTTACCGGATTAATTCAAGCAGTCGGCACCTTAAAATCAATTCAACGTAGTGGTCAGCACGCTCAAGTCACCATTGCAGCGGACTCCAAACTATTAGAGGATTATCAAATTGGTGACAGCATGGCTATTAACGGTGTGTGTTTAACAGCGATTCAAGTCAACGAAGGTAATTTTACCGTTGACGTTATGCCAACCACGTTTGACAAAACAACCTTTAAACAATTGGCTTTTGATGCACGAGTCAATTTAGAGCGAGCAATGCCTGCCAACGGCCGGTTTGAAGGCCATATTGTGGCAGGGCATGTTGATACCACCACTAGAGTCAAAATAATTAGAGAAAATGAAAATTCAGTCCAAATGACCTTTGTCTATCCAGCAAGTTTGCAAGGACAAATTGTCGCCGAAGGTTCCATTGCGATTAATGGGACCAGTTTGACAGTGGCAACAGTTGGAGCCAATGCATTTTCCATTTCGCTGATTCCACATTCATTAACACAAACTAACTTTGGACAATTAAAAATTGGTGATCAAGTCAATCTAGAAACGGATATGTTAGCGAAATATGTCCAGTCATTACTAGGAGGAAAAACCTATGCAAGTTGAACAAGCAATTGAAGATTTAAAGCAGGGAAAATTAATTGTCGTGGCAGATGATGAAGACCGCGAAGGTGAAGGTGACATTATCGGTTTAGCGAGTCAGGTGACTCCGGAAAAAATCAACTTTATCACTAAACATGCACGTGGGTTATTATGTATCCCAGTTACGGCTCAAAAAGGAACCCAATTAGGCCTTCAGTCAATGGCACGTGACAGTCACGATGCGTTTGGAACAGCCTTTATGGCAGGAATTGACGCCAAGTCAACCACCACAGGTGTGTCAGCCTATGACCGGGCGATGACGATTAAAGCCGTCGCACAACCAGATAGCCAGGCCAGTGATTTTTATCAACCAGGGCATTTATTCCCGTTAGTCGCTAAAGACGGTGGGGTCCGTGAGCGAAATGGTCACACCGAAGCAGCAATAGATTTAGCCAAACTTGCTGGTGAAGACGCCGCCTATATATGTGAAATTCTTGCTGATGACGGTCATATGGCCCGCACCGTTAAGTTACGTGAGCTCGCCGTTGAATGGCAATTAACAATGATAACCATCGCTGAATTAACAACATATCTCAATCAACAAGCGATGACACCAGTGGCCGATGTAAAATTACCTAATCAGTATGGAGACTTTCAATTGACAGCCTTCACTGACGAAACAGGTAAGAATCAATTAGTGTTATCGATGGGTGATTGGACTAATCCAGCTGAAGTACCATTAATTCGAATCCACTCAGAGTGCATGACTGGTGATGTCTTTGGTTCTCATCGTTGTGATTGTGGGGAGCAACTTGATGAAGCAATGCGCCAAATTGCAGAATATGGTGTTGGAGCAGTCATCTATTTACGCCAAGAAGGACGGGGAATTGGCCTGGTTAATAAGTTAAAGGCCTATGAACTGCAAGAAGCGGGGATGGATACCTACGAGGCCAATGTAGCGTTAGGATTTGAACCTGATGAACGCCATTACGATTGGGTCGTGAAATTGTTGCAAACAAATGGAGTACGAACAATCAAGTTGCTAACGAATAATCCCGAAAAGATTGACGAATTAGAAGATGCAGGGATTGCTATACAAGCACGACTGCCGTTACAAACGACCATTTATCAAGAAAATAAAAATTATCTACAAACTAAACAACATAAATTTAATCACATGTTGTCAATTTAAAGGAGAAGCAAGATGACAGTTTATGAAGGACAATTTAATGATCAAAATGCCAAGGTAGCAATTGTTGTCGCACGATTTAATGATTTTATCACCAGTAAGTTATTAGCCGGGGCACAAGATACCCTGACTCGTCACGGTGTGAACGCTGATCAAATTGATGTGTACTGGGTGCCGGGAGCATTTGAAATTCCATTTATTACCAAAAAAGTGTTGGCTACGAAAAAATATGATGGCATCGTTACATTAGGAGCTGTCATTCGTGGGGCAACCACACATTACGACCTGGTTTGTAATGAAGTGGCGAAGGGGGTTGGTCAGCTGAGTTTGAATGCTGATGTGCCAGTCGTCTTTGGTGTGGTAACGACAGAATCAATCGAGCAAGCTATTGATCGTGCCGGTGCGAAGAGCGGCAACAAAGGTAGTGATGTCGCGCAAAGCTTGTTAGAAATGATGTCATTGAATTCGTTGATTAAATAATATGAATTAAACTCGAATTTGCTTGCAGTTTCTTCTCGTTGTGAACTGCTCCTATCATGGTATACTAGTACATGACGATACACGGAGAAAGTGAGAACAAAATGACCTTAGAAGAAATGAAAGAACGACAAAGTCACATCCGGAATTTTTCGATTGTGGCGCATATTGATCATGGTAAATCAACGTTGGCAGACCGCATCTTGGAACTGACAGATACGGTTTCAAAGCGGGAAATGCAAGCACAATTGCTTGATACGATGGATTTGGAACGCGAACGTGGCATTACGATTAAGTTGAACGCGGTGGCCCTCAGTTATAAAGCTGAAGATGGCGAAACATATATATTCCATTTAATTGATACCCCAGGACACGTGGACTTTTCATATGAAGTTTCACGTTCTTTGGCTGCCTGTGAAGGTGCCATTTTGGTGGTTGATGCTGCCCAAGGTGTCGAAGCTCAAACCTTAGCCAACGTTTACTTAGCTTTGGATAATGATTTGGAAATTATTCCAGTCATTAACAAAATTGATTTACCATCCGCTGATCCTGAGATGGTTAAGGGACAAATTGAAAATCAGATTGGTTTAGATGCCTCTGATGCGATTTTAGCCAGCGCCAAAGCTGGTATCGGAATTGAAGAGATCTTGGAACGAGTGGTGACTGATATTCCTGCACCAGATGGTGATTTGGAAGCACCTTTGAAAGCCTTGATTTTTGATTCAATTTACGATGAATATCGTGGTGTCGTTTTAAGTGTTCGAATTAAAGAAGGAACGGTTAAACCAGGCGACAAAATTCGGTTAATGAATAGTGGTGCTGAATATGAAGTCGTCGAAGTGGGAGTTAACTCACCTAAACCAATCAAGAGTGAATTATTGATGGCTGGGGATGTTGGTTATATTACCGCTAGCATCAAAGACATCCAAGAGACTTCAGTCGGTGATACGATTACCAATGCTAATCACCCAACCGATTCGCCATTAGAGGGTTATCGGAAGATGACACCAATGGTCTATTCAGGTTTGTATCCAACTGACAACGCTAAGTTTGTTGATTTACGTGAAGCTTTGGAAAAACTGCAATTAAATGATGCAGCATTAACGTTTGAACCTGAATCATCGACGGCTTTAGGCTTTGGCTTCCGTTGTGGATTCCTAGGACTCTTGCATATGGATGTGGTTCAAGAACGATTGGAACGTGAATTTAACTTAGATTTGATTACAACGGCACCATCAGTTACTTATAAAGTTGACTTAAATGATGGTGGCGAAAAGATTGTTGAAAACCCATCTGATATGCCAGATGCTTCTGAAATCAGCGCTATTAATGAACCATATGTGTTCGCACAAATTATCGTCCCTAACGAATACGTTGGGGCCGTGATGGAACTAGCACAACGGAAACGTGGGATTTTTGAAACGATGGATTATCTAGATGATATCCGAGTTAACGTGAAGTATCATATTCCATTGTCAGAAATCATCTTTGATTTCTTTGATAAGTTGAAGAGTAGCACCAAGGGGTATGCTTCGTTAGATTATGAAATAGAAGAATATCGTCCAAGCGAATTAGTTAAAATCGATATTTTGTTGAATGGTGATAAAGTCGATGCCTTGAGTTTCATTGCTCACCGTGAATTTGCCGAAGCACGTGGACGTGATATTACTTCACGTTTGAAGAAAATCATCCCACGTTCTAACTTTGAAATTCCCGTTCAAGCAGCAATTGGTGCCAAAATTATCGCCCGTACCAATATCAAAGCTTACCGTAAAGACGTTACCGCCAAAATTCATACCGGTGATCCTGATCGTCGTGCTAAATTGCTCGACAAACAGAAAAAAGGTAAGAAGAGAATGAAATCTATCGGTACCGTCGAAGTACCTCAAGAAGCCTTCATGACAGTTTTACAAACTGGTGAGGACGACCAAGGTAAGAAATAATAAGTTTCATTTAACAAATTAAAGCGACCCATCTATTGGAATTTTGTATTCCAATAGATGGATCGCTCTTTTGTTATTATTTTAAATTAAAATCAACAGTTTTATCGTTCCATATTGATGCTTTATATTGCAATTGTAACTTGGTGACAGATGTATTTGCTTGACCAACCAGATTACCAGTTACAGATGCATCTTTGTCTAAAGAGCCTGAGTTTAAAGTATTATCGATGTCGGTATTTATTTCATCGAAATCCGTATTGTTTCCATCAGCATTTAATTTAAAGTCATAAGGATTGTAATCCTGACTATCTGAGGTTTTATTAGTAATAGTTACGTTGCAAACAACATATTGTTTGCCCGAATCAGGAGTATTAAATTCGCTACCTTGATTAAAATCGACACTATTTACTTTTATTTCGTAACCCTTATATGAAACGGTGTCGCCAACATTATATGTTTTCGTTAAGACCTTGTCGGCGGTTGAACTTGATGATTTTGTAGTCTTGTCTGACGAGCTGCTTGAAGAACTGCCACCCATACTTGAAAATGCAATGATTACAAGAACTACAACAACTAACCAAAACCATACCCGCTTATAAAATGGTTTCTTTTGAACGTATTTGTTACCATCTTCATCCGTAATTTTCTTAGACATAATACCAATTCCTCCAAAGTTTTTAATTACCAAAGTTTAATGTCATTAGGATTTGGACATATGTTTAGTAAAAATAAACCAATTAAAAGGAAATAAAACTTTATAAAAAAACTATTATATTTAAATAATACTTTGGGATTCAAATATAAGCAACAAAAAAATATAAATACTGTGAAAATAGTTTTTTTAGTAAATAGTATAAAATATTTCAAAATGCAGATACCACTATATATTTTTATCGATAAATAAAACAATTATTTTTGTTTAATACTTACTTTCCAATAAACAAAGGCTTTGTCATGATAATTAAGTGTTAATCATTTAAATAAACTAGTATTTTAAAATTTATGTGTGATAAAACCAATCAATCAATATAGTGATTGATAATAAATAAAGGAGATATCTCACATTCGAGATACCTCCTTTATTATAAAACCGCATAAATTATTTAGATGTTAACGTACCAAGTATGAAGAGCACCACCGTAATAACTGCCAAGATAGCTGTTATTTGAGGAGTGGCAAAGTTCGGTTCGTGTTGTGCATATGACCAGATTAAAATTAGTGCGTAAATAATGGTAATGACCATTGAAATTAAAAATAGAATTGAGAAAAATGTGCCCATGTATATAACCTCCAGTAAATCGTTACTACCATTATATCTATTTTAGACAGGCAGATGTAACTAATTTAGATATTCACAAATAATAATGCGGATTGGAATGAGATTTTAATTCACTAGTTATGATATATTAATGCCAAGATAGTATTTTACGAATAATTGGAGGAATAAAATTATGCCAGAAGAAAGTCGGGTTTCAAAAAATAAACGTCCAAATGGTGGAAAGAAAAAGTTTATTATTGCGTTGGCAATGTTGGTGGTTGGAGTTTTAATCATTGTTTTTGTGGTATCAAATTCAAGTAAGAAAGAGTCCGAAAGTAGCCAGCACAGTGTCAGCCTTTTTCGCTCGAGCTCTAAAAGTTCCAAAGCGTCTTCAAGTGTGAAAACTAACCGTCATTCAAGCAGTAAAGCAGCAGCTTCTAGTTCCACTAATACGGAAACCAGTTATGCGGTCGATGCAGCGTCATTGGCGGGGAAGTCATTTACTATTAAGGGTGTGAATACACCTAGTAATTTTGATTTCACTAGTGGGAGTGGATCTAATTATGTGATTAGTATTAGTTACCAACAATATCCTGATAGTGCAGCACCAGATATAGTGAATGCGACAATCCAAAGCATTCCAACGAAACAAGTTCGGGTGTTCAGTCATGGAAACAATGCGATTCGGACGGTGAAGGTTGATACGGCAGTTACCATCAATTCAGTCGCCGGAGGTAATCAAGATGGAGCGTCTAAATATGTAGGAAACGTGGCATATCTCTTTTACAATAAGCAAGGAGGCATGTCGTTGGCAACGCCAAATTATGCCGGTAATGTACCATCTGAATATAACGATGTGATGTTAGAATACACTGATTGATAAAGTGGTCATTAGTTATCCGCGATTGAGCAAAACTGTCGCTTCTCTTAATTGCCAGTGCTAAGGTGATGATTAAGAAAAACACTGGGAGAAGTAAGATGACGATTTTTGAACGAAACAGTGAACAGCGTAAAATCCCATTAGTAGATTCGAATCTGTCCGCGTCACGGGGACTATTGTTAGCCTTAGTGGGTTCAGTGATTATGGGTGCCATTTTATTAATGGATTATCTGTCACCAAATAATCCAAATCAATTCGTATATTTTATTTTTGTGAGTTTAATTCCTTTAATCTTGATGATTGTCGCTTTAAAAGTAACAACGCAAGCTAATTTTAAGGTGCTAATTCAATCAAAATTTTGGTCGAAGTCGAATCTAAAAACTTGGCTGGTTTATTTTATTGATTATGCGATTTTTACGCAGGTTGCGCAAACGTTAATTCACCTGATGGGGCTGAAAACCAATGGCCATGCGAATATACAAAATATGACCTTGAGTCGGCTGTTAATCAATTATGGGACTGATTCAGTTAACTTAATGAATGAGGAACTTTTCAGTGTCTTTGTATTCATTGGCTTCGCGGTTGTGTTGCAGAAACAGTTTAAGCTCTCACGAAGCGCCAGTATTTATGGTGGGTTGTTGATTTCAATCTTGCTGTTTGGTGCGATTCACTACAATGCCTACAATGGTAATTTGGCACAAATGTTTCTCTTGATTGGTCCAGCCAGATTCTTCTTAACGGCCGCCTTTATTCGTTCGAAGAACATTTTGATTCCGTTCACGATGCATTATTTATTTGATCAAATTGGTTTTACCATTATTTTCTTAGTAGAAGTATTAAGCTAACAAAAGTCCGGCGAATATTTTCGTCGGACTTTTTGTGTCGCTTGATTATTCTTCTGTAAAGCTCAATTCACTCATTGATTCCTCTAAGCTTTCAAGAATCTCATTGGCGTTCATAAACTTTTGCCAATCATCACCAAATGGGTTGGAGCGGCGTTGCATGGCGTTTTCAACTTTAGTCAGCACGCTATCGAGAATCTCTGCCCACATCTTATCGACAGCGCGGTCAACTTTAGTGTCATTCCAACGCTTGGCCGGTTGCCGTTTCATATTTTTAGCTTGTTGATACACTAATGCTTTTTCGTAGAAGGTGTCTTTGGCACGACTACCTTTGTCGATGAATTGATCTAGTTCTGCTATTGCTATCATGATACATCTCCTTAAATACGAACGCATGTTCTATAGTTTAATCATACCTTGTTTAATAAATAAAAACAACTTATTTTTCGGCCTTTTTGGTCATAGTTTGGCCACTTTAAGTACTAAAATGTGGGTATCAAAAGGAATGATGATATTTCAACTAGTGGAGGGAGACGTAACTCATGGCTAAATTAGAGAATGAGGTTTATCGAGTTCGATTTCGTTCGGCGTTTGATCGACAGATGATTAAGGGGTTTAAGTATCAAAATTATGAACTAAAATTGGAGTTGACTTCAAATTCAGATGAAGCGCTGACTTTGATTACCAATAAAACAGACCAACAGGAAATTGCGTTGGACTTGTATCAAGCGTTTACGCGCAGCCCGGTTCACGATTCAAAACCAATTCCGTATGGTGAGGCGATTGCGACCTATGATTTAATCCAACAAAATTTTGAGTTGTGGATTACACCGTGTGAAAGTGAAATTGGTGAGTTGATCAATGTGACCTATGGGGTTGATGGAGTGATGATTGAAATCGACCAGTTTGGGGCGGAACGTCAGATTGGCAAAGAAGACAATTGGTTTTTTGATGTGAATAATTTAACCGAGGACCAGACGGCGTCGGTGTTGTCGATGGGGCACTATGTTGATGACGTTACCAGAAGTTTGTATCCGGGGATGACGACGATGTGGGGCGATCAGACCAGATTTTGGCGGTTACCGGATGACTGCTTTGAGTGGGTGACGCATTTGAATAATGACGAGATACTTCCGTGCAAGCTGACGTTTGCGCGACAAGAGAACGGAACCGTGAATGTAATTGCTAAGTCAATTCATGACCCTGATTTGTAGGAATGCAGTGCACGCCTTATTTCCGCTTCGTTATGTTATATTGAATACAAATAACTGCGAGGGGTGATCACGGTGAGGTCAATTGATGTGTTTATCGATGAATCTGGTAATCTGGGCTATGGTGCTGGGCGCTATTTCACGATTGCTTTTGTGGTGGTTGATATTGCCAAAACCAAAACGATTCGTCGCCGGATGAAAAAAGCCAGTTTATTTATGAAACAAAAACATATCAACAAGGTTTGGAAGGACGGGGAAGTGAAGGCCGCCTATTTGAACCCGGAAGATAAGCAAATTGTCTTGCAATCACTGTGTAAACCCGATATTCAAGTTTACAGCATCACGACTGATAAAGAAAAAATTCATCATCAATGGTTAGATGATAAGGCCGCTTTTTATAACTTTATGTCGAAATATGTGATTGATGCCATCGTCCGTGATAATCCCGACGTTCGTCAGCTGAATTGTTACTTAGATGCACGGACGATTCAAGTCCAAAGTAAGAATTCGTTTGAAGATTATCTGAAAATTCATTTAGTTTATGAAAACAATATGTATGACATTGAATTTAATGGCATGTACATTGAATCCCACCTGGATTATGGCATTCAAACAGCCGATTTTGTGGCCAATGCCATCAACCAATATTATCTCTCGGGCAAAAATAATTTAATTACGTATGTTGAGCCATCTTTGAAAAATCATCAATTTTTACCTGCTGATCAGTTCGGTCAATAAAGTTAACAAACGGCTGCGCAGGTTGTATAATGTAGTCATAGATAAGACCTATGTTTCGTGTGATCCCCTGGGTGAACATCAGCTGAATTATCAGTCGCTGCATAGGCACTACTTATGTCTTTCCTACCTCACTTCATGTCGGAGTGGGGTATTTTTATGCAAAAAAATGCAATTGGCCAAATTTGACGTATTTAACTAATGTGACTTGATTGACGAAAGGATATCCCAATGTATATACTTAATTAAAACTAGTAATTGAGGAGGTCATACCATGACGGTCACCAATATTTCAAAATGGGGAAACTCACAAGGAATTCGCTTATCAAAAAAAATGTTAAAACAAATTGGAGTTGAAAATATCGATAACGAGCAGGTTACATTAACCGTTAATGACGGCAAAATTATCATTGAAAAAACTAGTCAACAGTCAAAACTGATGCAGCGCTTTGCAGATTATGATCCACAAGATTACCTCAAGAACCGTGAAATTGCCTCGAATGATTTGCCAGGTCCCAAAGGCCGCGAAATATGGTAACCAAAATATGATTGAAAGGATTAAACTCCTATGAAATTTAATACCTACCAACGTGGAGATATCATTGCGTTAAATTTTGATCCATCATTAGGTCATGAACAACAGGGATACCGACTAGGACTAGTTTGGACTAATCAAGAAAGCCAGCAGGTCAGTGGCTTTGTATCGGTTTTCCCAATTACCAGTCATAATAAACATTTTCCATTACACGTCGCAATTGACGGACGTGCTGGTAACATCACTGGAGTGGTCATGACAGATCAAATCATAACGATTGATTTGTTAGCTCGAAAGACTAAACAATTAGCACGTGCAGATGCATTGTTAATCGGTGAAGTTGCTGAAATCTTTGCAGAAATGACTGAATAACTAGTCATGGAGCCGTTTCTCAAATAGTTGAAATCAAAAAAGGAGCCGTTGAACAAAACATTAGTTTCGTTACGACTCCGTTGCGCCTATAGTTCCTGCCAAGGGTGAGTACAGTATACCACTTCAAGTGGTGAGTTATTCGTAGTGTGACCAGGCCGACAAAATTGTGACGGTATGACTAGGGATATCAATGATATAAACAACTCGATGCTGACTATTTAATCTGCGTGAATATTTACCGGCGGCAGGTGGGGTTAATTTTTCAAATGACTGAGTTTGCGCATATGGATTGGTCCTTAATGTATCAATAATTTCCATCAATGCTCGATTCAAATTACTTTGACGGGCTTTTTTTAAATCTTTCCGTGCTGACTTAACGGCCTGAACGTGCCAGTTATTCATTTGGACTTTCATGTTCAATCTCAGAATCAATTGAAGCAATCACATCATCGATATCCTCAGTTTCATCGTGTTCGTGTGCTAAAGCAAATTGTAACTGACCATTAGCTAACAGGGCCATTGTTTCTTGTTGTGCATCCCAATCCTTTTTGCTGACGAGCACGGCCGAGCTACTTTCATCACCATTAGCACGAGTGATAATTACAGGACGACTATTGGCATTAACATCTTTTAAGATTGAATACAAATTTTGACGGGCTTTAGTTGGGGTATAAATATCTTGCATATGATTAACTCCTTTCTTTGAATTTATAGTGTTATTTTAGCGCACGTAACTACGTACGTCAAAAAGATTGCTCGGACAATCTCGAGGCGTATGGTTACATGTATTAAATACGATGAAAAACTGCCATTTACCACAAATATGTTAAGATACCACTATCAAATATCGGAAAAGAGATTACACATGACAAAAATAATTATCGCCGTGGATTCATTTAAGGGTAGTGGGACCTCGGAAGAAATTGCGAATTATATTGAAACTGGGTTGCAGCAAGGCAATTCACAGTTTGAGATTGAAAAAGTTGCGATTGCCGATGGTGGTGAGGGCACAGTTTCGGTGGTGACTGATGCGACTCACAGAGAAGTCTATTCCAAACCAGTCAAAAACCCGTTTGGCGAAGCAGTTGAAGCCCACTGGGGATTACTTGATCCTCAAACGGCGATTATTGAAGTGGCACAAGCAGATGGGATTACTTTGATTGACGGTCGACTGGACGTGATGCGAGCTAGTTCGTACGGTGTGGGCCAGCAAATGTTACAAGCCATTGATCAAGGTGCAAAGACGATTTATGTCGGCCTCGGTGGAAGTGCGTCAAATGATGCTGGACTGGGGATGTTGCAAGCGTTGGGTGCGCGGTTCTTAGATGAAAATGCGCATTTACTTGAAGGCGTTCCAACAAACTTAGATCAAATTAGTACAATTGATACGATTCAATTAGAACGCAACTTGGTGGGAGTTCAAATCATTGGTTTGTCTGATGTCACCAATCCGTTAACGGGCAAACAAGGTGCCAGTTATATTTTTGGACCACAAAAAGGTGCTAACGAACAACAAGTTGTTGAACTAGACGAAATGATTGAAAAATTTGCGGACCAAGTCGCACATGAAAATCATGCGAATGAAGCCGGTGCAGGTGCAGCAGGCGGGATTGGTTTTGCTCTCTTAGCTTTTTGCCATTCCAAAATTGAATCTGGCATTCAAACGGTGATGAAACTGATTGGCTTACCAGACAAGTTGTTAACGGCCGATGTGGTAATTACGGGTGAAGGCAAAATTGATGGACAATCATTGGGTGGTAAGGTACCGATTGGAGTGGCGCAGTTAGCTAAGCAACACCAGCTACCAGTGATTGCAATTACAGGCAGTGCAGGGGATGAATATCAAGGGGCGTACCAACATGGAATTGATTTAGTGATTCCAAGTGTGAGCCGGCCGATGACGGTCGAAACGGCTATCCAACAAACCCAAAAGTTAGTGACACAAGCTGGACGTAATGCAGCGCAGGTAATTGAATTGATTGAAAACAAATAAAGTGATGAACCTTCAAATGAGGGTTGCATCACTGTTTTTGACTGGAAATTATTTAGTTTTAATATTTTTAGCGAGAATAGCATCAGTTAGAGTTTGAGAAAAGTTGATATTTAATTTTTGCCCAATTTTTTCTGCCCATTGCGGAATCGTCAAGGTTTTCTTAATTGGATGATTTGCAGTGAGGTAGTTTGTTAAATCAACATTGACCATTGAGATAAATGAACGCGTTGGATCAAAATTTAAAGTTTGCTGAGGTGCATCGGTTTTCAAAGACAAATCGTTGATGTTTGAAGGGTTTGCAACTGGGCGTTCATTCGTAATATCATCAGCTAGCATGATTCCTAACCAATCGGAAGCCATTGACATGGCATCTGGGATATCAGTTCCTTGAGTGCCAGTACTTTTGATATCAGGAAAGTAGATATAATAATTAACCGGTTCATTTTCTAAAAAGTAAAATAAGGCTGGATAGCTGACTAACATATTAAGACTCCTTTCTAAATTTATATTATTAAGTTTGCTTCCTTAAAGATTGCATCTTGCGTAATTCTATTTAGTTCACCATGCGGAACAGTAATTGGTCTGTGGCCAGCTTTGCTCATTTTAATGTGAGAGCCTTTACCACCAATAACTTTGTTCCATCCGTGACGGTGTAACAACTTAACCATTTGCCGTTGAGTCATTGGCATTGTGGAGTTCTCCATATGCTGAAATTATAACACGTATAACACGTGTTAATCAATAAATACAATTGTACCTACATAAGTTAAGTACGAAATAATTTGGTTATTCAGCTTAAATTAATCTCAGAGAATTTAAAAAGTGCCTAATTCAAATTCGAATTAAGCACTTTAATATTTAACGGATTTCTTTTTCTAATATTGAATCAACTAGAGTTTCGCCGAGATCCAAATGTAAGCTGGTTGCACGTTCGTCAGCCCATTTAGGAATGGTCCCTTTTTTCTCGATTGGTTCATCCAGTTCTAAGTAGTCTGCTAAGTTAACGTTAACCATTGAAATAAATGATTCTTTGGGGATGTATTTGAGATTAAAATCAGGATCATTTTTGAATGGGTTGTTGTTAAAAAGGGACAATTGATTGATATCGGAGGGCTGTGGCAACGCTCCTCCGTTGGCGACATAATCAACTAAATTCATACCTAGCCAATCAGATGCCATGATCAACGCATCGTGGATATCATCTCCTTGAGTCGCGCTATTTTTAAAATCGGGGAAATGGATGAAATATTCTGCCGGTTCATCAATACCAATACTTGAATAGAACAGGGCTGGATAACTTGCTAACATTGTAGAACTACTTTCAATTAACAAAAGTTAACTATTCAACACATACATACTATCACGATTGCTGATTTAACAAAATTGAAAGGGGTTACTTTAATAAAAATAAAAGATATTACATTGTTCTCAAATTTGGTCTCATTATTTACTCAACATGCCTAGAGATTGAATCGCTTTTTTAATTTTCGTTCGCTAGCATCTAATAAATCTTGCGCATCAATGTCATATTTACTGGCTAATATTAGGACTTGATCAAGTGCATCGCCGAGTTCTTCGTGTAAATGATTTTGGCGATATTCGAGGGTATGTTTGGCTTCACCCGGATGATCTCGACCAATTTCCATATCGCGAATTGCTTGCGATACTTCACCAACTTCTTCGGTTAAAAAGTTGAGTCGAATAAATGGCGAGAGTTTGTACCAATCACGTTCTTTATAAAAATCAGTTAGCCACGCTTGGTGTTCAGAAATGTTCATAATTGTGCTCCTTTGTCGTGTCGTATAACAAAACTATAGCCAAGCAAATTGGGTTGGTCAAGTTACCAAAAATATATTGTCGATGGTCAATTTTTTAAACTTTCAATTAAAGAAGCAATTTCTGATTCACTGTCGGCCTTCATAAGGCATTGATATTTTTGCTCGTTTTGTAAGATTTCCAGCAGGCCACTTAATGCGCGTAAATGTTGTTTTTCTTCCTTCGGTGCTAAACAAATGATGACATTAATTTGATGTCCTTTTAAATCCGTTGGTTTACTTAACTTCAATAAGGACATACCTAATTTATAAACCTTGGATGATGGCTCTGAATGAGCTAGTAAAATTCCTTCTTTAGCAATCAAAACGTGTTCATCAGTCTGCAATTTTGAAATAATTTCCGTGATATAACTTTCATTAATAGAATGATTGTCGAGTAAAGGTACAAAGGCAGTTTGAATGGCAGCTTCCCAATTTAATGACTGATTAGTAATGGTAACATTTAATGGCAACAGCAGTTCTTTAATTGAGGGAATAAAATGATAATTTTTAGATTGAGAAATTGCACCTGGGTTAACTTGGCGGTTAAAATAATCGACTAACTTTTGATTTAAAGTCTTGGGGTTCTCAATCTTCATTTCATTGCCAATGATATCCATCACATCAACCGCTAAGGCGTTTGCGTCATGCATGGCGGTTAACCCAACTTGGTGTAATGCGTTGTCAATTAAGGCAAAATCTTTCTCCGTTGGAATGGAGTGCACGATAACAGTTTTTACCAGTGGTTCATCTTCAAGTTCCACGGTTGAAATAATCAACTTCGTGTTGACGATGCCACGTAATTGTTGAAATTCTTTAATACTGAGCACTTTGGAAAACTTAATTTGTGTGTATTTGCGTTTCAGGGTCTGTTTTAAAAAGTTAGACGGTCCGACACCACTGGAACAAATTAAAATCACATCAATGTTGGTCGTAAACGATTTGGTATTTTTTAAATAACTAGTTTGGCCACCAAAATAGGTGGTGATCAAGGCTAACTCGTCTTCTGGTAATTGCTGGTGGGCATACGCTTCAAATGGTTGAATTGCAAAACTGGTAAGATTCATGAGGTCCGCATAATCATTTTTAATTTCTTCCAAGTTGGGAGATTTATAAGGGATACCAAGGATTAACCTTTGGTAAGTAGAGAGTAAGTGCGCGGTTAATCCAATTTGTAATTGTTCAGAGCTAATACTGGTACCTGAAATTCGACTAAAACGGCTGATAATTTCGGGTACTAATCGTTCAACTGGTAAGCTACTGGTTGCTTGCCATTCGGGAATATTAGTCGTTTGTGCACTATAAATAATATTCTTAAAGTAATTAATTTCATTGTCCGAAACGGTATTTTTGTATTGTTGAATCAGCTTGATAAGCCAATCACTAAGAACTGAATCTAAAGAGTGGAGATCATTTGGGACTTGCTCAACCTCACAATCAGCATTTAGTCGAATCCGGTTCAAATTCCATGAAAGGAATTTTGCTAGGGCTTCAAACGAATTGTCACTGAAAATGACTTTGGAGATGGTTTGTAAGTTCGTCAGTTGCTCAACTAGGTAGCGGTAATCTGCACCATTCAACTCATTTAAAATGATTTGATTTTGTTTAGTGGTGATAATTTCATACACCCAAGCGCGCTTATTGATTTCAGCACCATTTATTTTTTTCCCGTATTTGACGTTATCCACCGAAAGAGAATACATGCCCAAATAGGATTTGACGTTCTGGAAATCATTGATGATGGTATTTTTGGAAACATTGAAAAATTCGGCCATTTTACTAAGTGTAATTTCGTGTTCACCTTGAATTAATTTCCAAATAATAATATCACGCCGTGTAGTTTTGTCTGAATATTCAATAGAAAAATTGTCATTATCCAAATCATCGTATTGATTTAAATCTTCTTTTGATAAAGGAGTTAAGTAGTATTTACTTTGTGTTAATCGTTGAACCGGGTCGATTTCTAGTTCATCTAACTGATTATTTAGATCTTTAATCCAATAAAAAACACTTCGTTTTGAAATGGAAAACTCATTGGCGATGTCATGTAGGTTGGCATATTCGTGAGAAACAAGATAGGTCGCTAGTAGGTTAATCCGTTTCTTTTGGCTAATATTAATCAAGATGAACCTCCTAATAAAATTGAAAACGTTTACATAATTATAACAACGATTATTGAAGAACACAATTTTTGCATTTTTCTAGTGCAATAATTTGTCTTGTTGCAATATTTTGCAAGCGCTATCATACGCAGTATAAATGAATAGGGGTGAACATCATGGAGGATTCCGCAAGACTTGTTGATATTGTGACCGCTTTTGATATCGAAGCAGAGTCGAAGAGCGAGGCAATTAATCAGGTCGTTAGTAAACTGTTTGAGACAGGAAAACTGACTAATCAGGAAAAGTTTCAACAAGACGTGTTTGATCGAGAGTCTGAATTGTCAACATACATTGGTTATGGCTTTGGGTTGCCACATGCACAAAGTGATGCGGTGCAAAAGGCAACCATTGGGATTGGAAAACTGACAAAACCAGTAACCTGGATTGATGATAAGCAAGTCGATTTTATCTTTTTAATTGCCGTACCAACAGGAGGAGAAGAAAAGTTGCATCTTAAGATTCTAGCAAACTTGGCACGGTTGCTAATGCATGATGATTTTCGACAAAAGTTGCGGACTTTACCAGAACAAAAAGTCTATAAGTTGTTAATTGATAATCAAAAAAAACTATAGGGGTGAATTAAATGGCTGCAAATGCAAAGAAAAAAGGTAATAGTTGGTGGGCACCGGCGCAAAAACACTTGATGACGGCGACAGGATACATGATTCCGTTTGTGGTAGCTGGGGGTATAATTTTTGCACTATCTGTGATGTTAAGTGGGCAACCATCACAACCTACCACTGGTTGGTTAGGAAAATTAAATTCAATTGGAGCTGCAGGGTTAGCACTTTTTATACCAGCGTTAGGTGGTTACTTAGCATTTAGTATGGCGGACCGACCTGGGCTTGCACCAGGATTCATTACAGCTTATCTGGCGGTACAGATTCATGCCGGATTTTTAGGCGGAATTCTGGGTGGTATCTTAGCTGGATACTCAGTTAATTTATTAAAGAAAATCAAACTTCCTGCTAATTTCAGAACTTTGAGTACCATCTTTATTTATCCATTAGGTGGGACATTGATTGCCGGTGGATTGATGGTCTTCGTATTAGGAGGACCAATTGCTGAAATCATGAAAGCATTAACTAGTTTCTTAAATGGCTTACACGGTGCTGCCAAAGCACCATTGGGAGCATTGTTAGGAGCCATGGTTGGGATTGACATGGGTGGCCCAATTAATAAGGTTGCATATACATTTGCTCAAACTCAAGTTGATACCTTGCCATTCTTAATGGGTGGTGTCGGCGCTGCCGGTGCTACTCCACCAATCGGACTGGGAATTGCAACTCTAATCTTCAGAAAAAAATTCAGTCCAGATGAAAAGAATTCAGGCATTGCGGCTTTAGTCATGGGAACGATGGGAATCACTGAAGGGGCAATTCCATTTGCCACTGCAGATCCAGTTCGGGTGATTCCAGCTAATACCATTGGTGCCGCAGTTGCATGTTTGTCCGGATTTATGTTTGGTTGTTTGAATCACGCACCGTGGGGAGGATTGATTGTTTTGCCAGTTGTAGAAAACCGATTAGGATATGTCGCTGCGGTATTGATTGGATCGTTAGTAGTGGCTGTAATTGTCGGAGTCACAAAAAAGAATTATGTCGCTGAAGAAGTCGAAGATAAAACAGATGACGAAGATATTGATTTTGACATTCAAAACTTTTAATTAATAGGAGATGAACATGATGAAAATTGTAGGAGTTACTTCTTGTCCAAGTGGGGTGGCACATACGTATATGGCTGCCGAAGCATTACAAAATGCAGGTGAAGAAAAAGGCTATGAAGTTCATATTGAAACACAAGGTGCCGGTGGAGCAGATAATACGTTAACGGTTGAACAAATTGCAGATGCCGATTATGTTGTTTTGACAAATGACACATCAATCCGTGGTATTCAACGTTTTAAAGGCAAAAAAGTGATTGAACTCAGTTCGACAGTAATCATTGAAAAATCAGGGGCATTGATGAACAAATTGGCAAAAATGTAACAAAATATCATTACTTTGGAGGAATTTAGAATGAATGTAAAAGTTCCAATTAAAGACGCAATTACCAGTATGCTGAGTTTGCAAGATGAGGGGCGTTATTCGACACTTGTCGGAATCGGGCCAATGTCACCTAACTTGTTAAGGGCTAGTTTTGAATTAGCACGTGATGATGATTTTCCACTAATGTTTATTGCCAGTCGAAACCAAGTCGATAATGATGAACTTGGTGGTGGTTATGTGAACGGCTGGAATCAAGCGAGGTTTGCGTCAGATATTAAAAAAATTGCTAATGAAGTTGAATTTGATGGTATTTATTATCTTTGTCGAGACCATGGCGGACCCTGGCAACGAGATAAAGAACGAAATGATCATTTATCACTTGAAGCAGCAATGAAAATTGCGAAACAGTCATATTTGGCAGATATTGAAGCTGGGTTTGATTTGCTGATGATTGATCCAACGAAGGATCCTTTCCAAATTGGTAAAGTAGTTAACTTAGACAATGTGATTGATTGGACTGTGGAACTAATTGAGTTTTGTGAAACTGAACGAAAGAAACGAAATTTACCGGAAATTGGTTATGAAGTCGGGACTGAAGAAACTAACGGTGGACTCACCACGACTGATAAGTATGAAAACTTCATCCAGCGATTAAAGGCCAAATTGGATGAACGCCAATTACCAATGCCAACGTTTATTGTAGGGCAGACCGGGACCTTGATTAGGGTCGGTGAACAAATCGGTAAATGGAACTATGAAAACTCGGTTGAACTATCAACAATGGCCAAAAAATACGGAGTCGGGTTGAAAGAACACAACGCTGATTATTTAGACGATGTAACGCTTTTAATGCAACCACTAGCGCATATTACGGCTGCCAATGTCGCACCACAGTATGGAACGGTGGAAACCCGAGCCTTACTACATCTGTATGAAGTTGAGCAACGACTGTTGAGTAATGGGTTAATTGAAGAATCATCAGAACTATATCGAGTATTGCTTTATAAAGCAGTGATGAATGGTCGTTGGAGCAAGTGGCTGCAAGGAGCGGATACGAACGTCACCACTGAACAGGCTTTGAAGCGGCCTGACTTATATGACATCATTTTAGATGTTGCGGGCCATTATGTTTACAACGAGCCAGAAGTGAAAGCGGAAATTCAAAAAATGTATCGGAATTTAAATGATCATCATATTGATGCCAATCGCTACGTTGTGGAACGAATTAAAGATCCAATTCGTCAGTACATTACGACTTTAAATTTAACGGGACTTACCACCGCAATTCAATTGAAAAATAATCATTAAATAGAAAAATGGAGGGCACTAATCATGCAAACAAATAATAGTAATAAGGGTAAGCAACATAAGGTTGTTAGAGGATCAATTATCGTATTTTGTGTTTTGTTTATTCTCTATCTAATTATTGGCTACTTTGGCTTAACAGAAGCGCAGAAAACTGCTGGGTTTATGTTTAGCTGGTATGGCATGTTTGCAGTGTCCCTTTATGTCATTGTCCGGTGTGTTTATCCAAAGGCCAGATTGATGAACCTGTTTAGAATCAATTGGTTTCATTAAATCAAACAATATTTTGTTTTGGAAGGTAGTGAATGAGGAGTGACTACAGAACAAATCATTAGTGAAGATAATATTTTGGTTAATCTACGGGCAAAGAATAAATTAGAGATTATTACGGCGTTGGTAGATTCGTTAGTTGCGTCGGGAAAGCTAATTGATAATGTGAGCACTTTGGAGGCAATTTGTGCTCGAGAAAATGAAGGGATTACTGGAATCGGAAATGGGATTGCCATTCCACATGGTCAAAGTGAAGAAGTCAACAGTCCATGTGTGGCAGTTGCCACGTTGGCCAACCCAATTGATTGGGGAAGTATCGACGAAAATCCAGTCGCAGTTGTTTTCTTATTTGTTGATCCTTTGGGTGGCAAATTAACTCAAGTCTCAGAAATCATGCACTTATTAGGAAATGATGAAAGCTTGAGACTACTGAAGGCAGCAAATTCTGTTGAAGATGTTTTGAATGCTTTGAAGTGAACAAAATAAATTAATCACGCAAAAAATGTTTCAATAGTTAATATCATTATTGAAACTTTTTTGATTTCTTAAATATCCAATAAAAATCAAAGAAAAGCTGTTTCAAAATGAATATTGTTTTCCACAATTTTTTCTGAAAGCAAAGATATTGTGATTGAAAGCGCAAAACAATTTGGTGATTTTAAAAATGGTAAATGAATAATGATTAAATAACCAAACTTGAATGAATATCCTTAAATAATTTATGGTTTAATTTGAAAAAAATAATATAAATTCTTATCAACCCTTACTATAACAGTCTAAATTAGGCCTAATTTCTCGGCATTTTGGCCGTTTTCGTAAACTAACTTTAACAAACAGACTAATAAGTGTTACCCTTATACCATGATGAAAACAGAAAGAGAAAAAATGTCAGATGGTGAACCGTACGAGCAGTTGGATCCGGAGTTAGTTGCACAACGAAAACTAATTCGGAAAAAACTGCGGACAATTAACCAGCTTGATGATAACGAACAACAAAACAAATTAATTAAAGAATTACTTGCCGATTCCGGTGAAGATTTTTGGGCCGAAACGGGAATTGAATTTGATTATGGATTTAATATTCATGTAGGAAATCACTTTTATGCTAATTACCATTTAACAATGTTAGACACATGTCCAATCACAATTGGTGATCATTGTTATATTGGTCCAGATGTTGGATTCTACACACCAGTACATCCATTGTCTGCCAAATTACGCGATGCAGATGTTGAACTAGGAAAACCAATCACGGTCGGTGATAGTGTTTGGATGGGTGGTCATGTGACCATTTTACCTGGTGTAACAATTGGTAGCCGAGTAGTAGTTGGTGCTGGTTCAGTAGTGACTAAATCATTTGGGGATGATGTCGTGATTGCTGGTAATCCAGCACGGATCATTCGTCATTTGGATGATAACGGGGATGTGAGTCCCGGTTAGTAATTAAAAGTAGATTGATTAACTTAAATATTAAATGTGTGATTAACAGTTAGTTGTTAACACACTCGCAATCGTATTTGTATAAGATAGCAAAGCTAAAAAGCACGCTGTGCAGATATCCCTAGTGGAGAAACTGTATCGGTGTGCTTTTTTGTGTGTATGTAAATATGAGAGTGTGAAAAGCATCGATAGCGACTGAGCACGTTTAATCTATCTAAGTTAATGAACCTATGAAATGTAAAATATCGAAACGTGTCCAAAAGTTTGATTGCTTCACTTAGTTACGATTAGTTTCAAACCTAAAAACGGCTTTTAACTAAGCTAGACTAATGCTCACAATCAATTCAACTTTTGTCGCACTCTCACGTAAACGTGCTTCCAGTCCCAGCCTTTTCACCTAACTCAAAATATTTTTAGACTCCAAGTACGAGTCCAAAACATATTTTATTGTTAGTGCTCAAAAGCTGACCACGACTGTTCGCACTCTTATTTTTGAACCGTGCCCCAATCCAAAACTTTTTTCAACTAAAGCAAAATGTGTTTGCTAGTTGGTTAAAGCTGCGCGTGGTTTGATGCACTCTAGTTATGGGAAAGAGGAATTTTTTATTTTAAAGAGTCAGAATATTGATAAGAAGATGTTCGTACCAACTGTGGCATTGTTTTTCTTGGTGTCAATCGGATTGTTGCTTGGTGGATCAGGTCTTAAAACGTCATTAAGTTCGGTGATGGACGTGATTACCGCACATCTAAGTTGGGCATATCTAAGTATTTATATCATCAATTTCGTGTTCTTTTTATACATTGCATTAAGTCATTTAGGGAAGATTAGACTTGGAAATGCAAATGAAAAGCCAATGTATAGTAACTTTAAATGGGGTAGCATGGTGTTTGCCACTGCCATTGATGCTAGTATTTTAATGCTTAGCATGGTTGATCCACTTCGCTACGTGCAACAACCTTTGTTTGGTGCTAAAGCGATGTCACCTGCCAATTATCAAAATGCTCACATGTTGGGCCAGTTCGACTGGGGCCCAATGGCGTGGATGATGTTTGCTTCATCTGCCGTGATTATCGCCTATGTGATGTACGTTAAAAATGTTAAAGTCATGTGTGTGAGTGACGTTATTCCGATGTTACAAGGGGACCAGACTTATAAGAAAGTACTACGTAAGGTTGTAGATTTTCTTGTCGTTATTGGAATTATGGGTGGTATTGGTTCATCTGTAGGGATGGAAATTCCAGTGCTTTCAAAAATTATTGCAACGTTAACCTCAGTACCAGATACGATTTTCTTGAAGTTAGCATTATTCTTAGTTTTGTTCACGTTATTCATATTAACAATGTTCAAAGGTATCAAAGGTGGGATTGACCGATTGAGTTCAGCCCACATCTGGACCGCAATTGGTTTTCTATTAATTGTCTTACTTGTTGGACCTACAATGTATATTCTTAAGTCTGAAGGTCACAGTTTAGTGCTTTTGGTTACTAAATTTATTACCATGAGTACCGGGACTGCTTCAGGATTGGGACATGCGACTGACCCAGTTAAATCAGAAACAGTATTCTATTGGGGCTGGTGGTTGACCTTCATGCCATTCATGGGCTTGTTTATCGCCCGAATTTCACGTGGACGGACAATTCGTCAGGTGATTTTGGGGATGCTGGCATATGGTGCGTTAGGTTGTATGAGTTTTTATGCCATCTTAGGTGGTTATTCACTTTATCTCCAACAAAGCGGGGCAGTGAACTTGATTCATACCTTGAATACGTATGGTCAAGCCGCTGCAATTGCGCAAGTGATTTCGACATTACCACTTAAGTATGTGATGTTAGTAATTTATGCCATTTCGTGTTTCATTTTCTTGGCAACGACGATTTCATCATCTGCTTACATTGTGTCATCATTTACCAGTACAAAGCTCAGACCATCTCAACAACCAAGTTTGGTTAACCGGATGGTATGGATGGTTATTTTCATGTTGTTCTCATTTGGGATTGTCTTTGTTGGTGGTTTCAAAACGATTCAGGCCATTTGTTCAATGGCCGGTTTTCCATTAATCTTTGTATCATTGTTATTAATTGTTTCGACGTGGCATTATCTATCCAGAGATGTCTCCGTTCAACGCAATTATGCTGACGATCCATTGATTAAGTTAAGTGAAAAAGTTAGAGCACATTACAAACGTAGAGCACGTGTTATTCACGATGCAATTCATAATTAAATAAAAGTTAATTAATCCTATGGTCCCCTGTCAATAAAATAGACAATTTAAATAGAGACTTTTTTGTCCTATGCCACGACTAAATTTTGAATTTGAG
>NZ_BJEB01000001.1 GCF_005405445.1 Paucilactobacillus nenjiangensis | reverse complement strand
ATAAACTGGAGGCTTATTTACCATGGAATTATAACTCTTCATCGATTAAGCAAGTTGAAGCTTAAAATCAAAATTGATTCATCATCTCAAAATCTGAGGTGATGGCTCAATTAATTTTTGCCGGTCTGTTATTGGGTGCTTACGTTTATTCAATGATTGAAAGTGAAAAAAACTACCAAGAATATAAAAACGACCAACGATTAGAGTCGTTGATCGCAAAAGTTTAAATACTAGCTAGTACCTAAATTATACATTTTTTTCAAATTTATGGGTACTTTTGTTTTAGTGCGCCGTAAATTTATTTTGTTTCATATAAAAACGCCAGATTAGATAATCTGACGTTCAGCATTCTCTGTAGGGTAACCATTACCCCAAATCTTACCCCAACGTTCAATTTTCTGAGCGAATTTTGTTGATTGGGGTAAAAATTAAAATCGTAATCAGGCCTGTTATAACGTGCCGGATTAACGCTTTGAGAACTGACTAGCCTTACGAGCTTTCTTCAAGCCTGGCTTCTTACGTTCTTTCATACGTGGGTCACGAGTTAAGAGACCTGCACGCTTCAAAGGACCGCGGAAATCAGGATCAACGTTGAGCAATGCACGGGCGATACCGTGACGAGTTGCGCCAGCTTGACCTGAGAATCCACCACCATTAACGTTAACTAAAACGTCATAGTTACCTTTTGTTTCAGTTGCTTCAAATGGTTGTAAAACAACTTCACGCAAGTTAGCAAATGGAATGTATTCTTCGATTGCTTTGCCATTCATAGTAATTTGTCCTGATCCTGGTACTAAACGTACGCGAGCAACAGAGTTTTTACGACGGCCTGTGCCGATATATTGTACTTGAGCCAATGTGATTTCCTCCTTAAATTAAATTTGTAATGTCTAGAACTTCAGGTTTTTGTGCTTCATGCTTGTGATTTGCATCAGCGTATACATGGAGCTTCATGCCCATTGCACGACCAAGCGTGTTATGTGGAAGCATACCTTTTACAGACAATTCAATTAATTTTTCAGGGGCGTTGGCACGCAAGCTACCAGCAGATTGTGCCTTTAATCCACCAGGGTAGTTTGAGTGACGATAATAAATCTTACCATCGGCCTTGTTACCTGTTAATTTAATGTTTGATGCGTTGATGACGATAACGTTATCACCAGTATCCACGTTAGGTGTGAATGTTGGTTTGTTTTTACCGCGTAAAATTGATGCAACAACTGTTGACAAACGTCCCATTGGTACGTCTGTGGCGTCAACAATATACCATTTGCGTTCAATCTCGCCTGGCTTTGCTAAATATGTCGTTCTCAATGTAATTTCCTCCATTGTCTTGTTTTCTTCGAGTTAGATTAAGTTTCCGGGGCTTATTCGGTTTCAAAGAAATACCATGAATTAGTGTACTAAATATTTGGCCTCTAGTCAATGGTTTTCAATAATAAACCCGGATGTTTTCGGATAGTGCCACTATTGTCACATTTGTCACAAGACCGTTACCTTTAATAATGCGCATGATGTTGCTATACTTATCTCGTAAACGATTTCAAGGTGCTTTAAATTTTAAATAAAGGAGAATTGTCATGTCTGAAATTAGTAAAATGTTTGATTTAACCGGAAAGGTTGCTCTGGTCACTGGTGGCGCATCTGGACTGGGCCAAAATTACACAAAAGCTCTTTCTGATGCGGGCGCTGATATCTTTATCGTTAGTCGGAGTCAAAAAGGTTGGGACGAAACTCGTGATGTTGTCACTGGTCATGGTCGCAAAGCTGAATTCATGCAAATTGACATCACTGAGGATGGTGCTGCTAAGAAAGTCATCGATCGGTGTATCTCAGTATTTGGCAAACTGGACATTCTCGTGAACAATGCCGGCGTCCAAATCCGGAATAAAATCCTCGACTACAAGGACGAAGATTGGCTGAAGGTCATCAATATCAACTTGAATGCCCTTTACTTCTTATCACATGAAGCCGCTAAAGTTATGGTCCCTAATCACTCTGGCAAAATTATCAATATTGGCTCAATGCAATCCTTCCGAGCCGGTAAATTCATCTTCCCATACACTGCCAGCAAACATGGCGTGGTTGGTTTAACCAAAGCTTATGCAGATGCGTTGGCACCCGATGGTATTCAAGTGAACGCCATCGCTCCCGGTTACATCGATACCGCAATGACCAAACCACTCCAAGAAGATGTGGGTCGGAATACTGAAATCTTAGCTCACATCCCCGCTGGTCACTGGGCAGATTCATCTGAATTAATGGGCACCGTTGTCTTTCTTGCGAGTGCTGCATCCAACTATGTTGTCGGTGCAACGGTCCCTGTTGACGGTGGCTATCTATTACGTTAATCGTACTAAAAAATATGTTCAACCTGTGTTTGAGGTTGAACATTTTTTTTATGCATCATAATCAACATTCACTAAATAAAGGCCACTGGCTGGGGCGGTACCACGAGCTAAATCACGGTTCTTCGCCACAATCACGCGCTTCACGTCACTGACTTTGCGCTGACCACTACCAACCTCAAGTAAAAAGGCCGTCATAATTCGCACTTGGTTATACAAAAAGCCGCTACCCGTAAAATCAAAGATAATTTCGTGGTTAGCTTCATCAGCTTGTACCCTAACTTGATAAATTGTCCGCACATTACTTTTAACGCCGCTACCGGAAGCCACAAAGCTAGAAAAATCATGTTCCCCAACCAAATCTTGTGCGGCTAACTGCATATCACTGAGATTCAAGTGATACTTGCAATGGCCAGTATAGTTTCGTTTAAAAGGATCCACGAATTCACCCAGACTGACCCGATACCGATAAGTTTTATGGTGTGCATTGAATCGAGCATGGAAGCTCTCATCAACTTGTTCGACTTCTTGTACCAAAATATCCAATGGCAAAATGCTGTTCAGCGCCTTGCGCATCGCCTCATTAGGAATATTGAATGGCAAATCAAAGTGTGCCACCTGTCCCAGCGCATGCACCCCGGCATCCGTCCGTCCTGATCCATAAACTTGAATCGCCGGGGTCGGCTTTTTCGCAATTTTATTCACCGCAATCGTCAAGGCCTGCTCGACTGTTCGCTGCTTAGGTTGTACCTGAAATCCGGCAAAATTTGTGCCGTCATATGCAAATGTAATTTTGTATCGATATGTCATTTATTTTCTCACAATAATCTTAATAGAAATAAGCCGGCGGTAATAGCTGCCATGCCAACGCAGGCAATTGTGTCTGCTCCACGCCATTTCAAAATTCTAAATTTACTTCGGTGATCACCACCACGATACCCTCGTGATTCCATCGCCGTGGCCAAATCTTCTGCCCGATTGAACGCACTAATAAACAGCGGAATCAAGATTGGAACAATCGATTTCACGCGTTTAATCAGGCTGCCAGAACTAAAGTTCACGCCCCGTGCGCGTTGGGCATTCATAATTTTTTGCGTTTCATCCATCAACGTTGGGATAAATCGGAGTGCAATCGACAACATCAACGCAATTTCATACACTGGGACTTTTATTTTTAATAATGGCTTCATCAATGATTCCACCGCATCCGCAATTAATAACGGGGGTGTCGTTAACGTTAACACAGTAGACATACAAATAATCAAGAAAAAACGCATGAAGACATAAACACCATTAACTAATCCCATGGAAGTAATCGAAAAAATACCCCAATGCCAATAAACGGTTCCACCGGCACTAAAGACAATCTGCAGGAGGACGGTCAGGATAATAATGAAGATTAGCGGCCTAATCCCTTCCCAGAAGAACTTTAACTGTACTTTAGTTAAGAGGATAGTTGCCAAGGTTGTGGCGGCTAAGAACGCGTAAGACTGCCAATTATTCGCAAAGAAAACGAGCACAATAAAATAAAGACTCAAAACTAACTTCGAACGTGGGTCGAGCCGATGAATAACTGAATCAATCGGCACATAACGGCCGAAAATAACTTTTGTAAACATTATTGCTCTCCCTTTAATTTTGGTATTAATTTTTGGCTCAACTCGGCGACGGTCAGTGGAAATTCATCAAATGAATATCCCTTATCAATCAGTTTTTGGGCTACCCTGGTGGTGACAGGTACCGTTAGATAATTTTCCATCAGCCATTGTTGATTGGCGAAAATTTCCCGCGGCGTGCCAGATTTAACAATTGCCCCATGGTTCAAAACGTAAACCTGGTTGGCGTATTTAGCGACATCTTCCATATTGTGAGTCACCAAAATGATTGTAATCCCTTGTTCCACATTTAACTGTTTAAATAAATTCATGATTTGTGCTTGTCCGGATGCATCCAGGCCAGCGGTCGGTTCATCAAGAATTAAGATTTCTGGTTCGAGTGCTAGCACTCCGGCGATTGCTACTCGCCGCATCTGCCCTCCAGACAAGTCAAAAGGTGACTTCTCCGCAAAATCTTCCGTTAACCCGACCAAAGCCATCGATTTTTTGGCAATCGCTGTCGCTTCGGCGTCCGTTTTGCCAAAATTTTTAGGCCCGAAAGCAATATCTTTCAAAACCGTTTCTTCAAACAACTGACTTTCGGGAAATTGAAAAACAATCCCGACATTCTTCCGGAGTTGATCCAAATCTTTACTATTACTGGTCGCAGTCGAATGGTGATCCACAACCGTAACCTCACCACTTGTCGGTTTAATCAATCCATCAATCAACTGTATCAAGGTCGATTTGCCACTTCCGGTATGCCCGATTAGCGCAGTATATGAACCTGTTTCGACAGTGAAGTTAATGGCCTGCAAGGCCGTTGCTTCAAACGGGGTGTCTGGTTGGTACTTATAGTCCACATTATTTAGTTCAATTTGTCCCACAGCCACTCCACCATCCGATCTTCATTCATATATTCCCGTGGCAGATCAATGCCTGCCACCGCCAATTGTTCCTTCAGTTGTTCTGAATATGGCAATTCCAACCCGTTATCCTTAATCACCTGTGTTCGCGCAAACAGCTTTTCCGGTTGGGCATCCGCCACCAGCTGCCCATGGTTCATCAACAAGACACGGTCCGCCATGGCCGTTTCTGACAAATCATGTGTAATCATAATAATTGTCAGTTCAAATCGTTGTTTCATTTGTTTCAAAATTTCGAGCATTTCTTGGCGTCCTTGGGGATCCAACATACTGGTCGCTTCATCCAAAATCAGAATCTTAGGTTGCAACGCAATCGCTCCAGCTAAAGCCACTCGTTGTTTTTGCCCACCAGACAATGATGAAGGTTCTCGAGTGGCAAACTCACTCATGCCCACCACTTCTAACGCTTGCTGCACCCGTTCAACCATCTCTGGTCGCGGAACATTGCGATTTTCCAAACCAAACGCAACGTCATCTTGCACAGTTGCTCCGACAAATTGATTATCTGGGTTTTGAAATACAAAGCCAATCTGATCCCGAATATCCCACACGGTATCATCATTTAAGGGCATTCCATTCACTGTCACTTCACCTTGATAGCCTTCCACTAGGCCATCAATCACGCGGGCAATAGTGCTCTTCCCACTACCATTGTGTCCCACAAGCGCAATCCATTGTTGATCTTGAATTGTGACCGACAAATCGTTCAAAGCTTTCGAATCACTATTTGGATATGAATATGTAATATTTTTAACTTCAATCATTCTACAGATTTCCTTCGCGTAAGTATCTAATAGCTATCTTACCAGAAAAATGGTAATAAAAAAATCACTTACAACCGCGATGCACGAATAAATTCGCATTCAAGCTAGACTAGGATTACTCCACCATCATAACGCTCTATATCATCAGTTATAGTGATTCTTTATTACAGCTATTTAATTGTTAGATTAGTCAACGAATTCTAAAACAACCATCTGTGCGGCATCACCGCGACGAGGCATTGTCTTATACATACGTGTGTATCCACCATTGCGATCAGCAAACTTAGGTGCGATCTCTTCAAATAAGTTTTGAAGTGCAGATTGTACACGGATGTTATCGTCTTCTTCTTTAACATCAGCAACAACGTTACGAATAAACGATGCGGCTTGACGACGTGCGTGTAAGTCTCCACGCTTACCTAACGTAACCATTTGTTCTGCGGTACGACGAACTTCTTTAGCGCGAGCTTCAGTAGTTTCGATACGACCGTTTACAATTAGGTTAGTAGTTAAATCGCGTAATAAAGCTTTACGTTGAGAACTAGTACGTTGTAGTTTACGGTAACTCATGTAAATTTCCCTCCCTTTTCGAGTGAATAATTAATCTTCTTTACGAAGTGATAATCCCAAATCAGTTAATTTAACCTTAACTTCTTCTAACGACTTGCGTCCTAAATTACGAACCTTCATCATATCAGCTTCAGAACGGTCAGTTAATTCTTGGACAGTATTAATTCCGGCACGCTTGAGACAGTTATAAGAACGAACTGATAAATCAAGTTCTTCGATAGTCATTTCTAACATCTTTTCTTTATGGGTCTCTTCTTTTTCTACCATGAATTCAGCATTCTTGGCAGTTTCAGTAAGATCAACAAACATAGCTAAATGTTCAGTAAGAATCTTAGCGGCTAAACTAATTGCTTCGCTTGGTGTAATTGAGCCATCTGACCAGACATCAAGTGTCAGCTTGTCGTAATCATTACGCTGACCAACACGAGCATCTTCAACGTTGTAGTTTACTCGTTCGATTGGGGTATAAATGGAATCAACTGGCAATACACCGATTGGTAGATCTTCCATTCGAGACTTGTTATCGTCTGCTGAAACATAGCCACGACCAGTATTAGCAGTCATTTGCATATGCAATTCAACACCATCAGCGACAGTAGCTAACTGTAAATCAGGGTTCAAAATTGTAACATCACCATCGGCTTGGATGTCACCTGCAGTAACAACTGCTGGTCCTTTAACATCGATTTCCAAGGTTTTGTCATCTTCTGAATCAATCTTTAACGCAATTTTCTTGATGTTCAAAATGATTTGAGTAACATCTTCAGTTACACCTTCAACACTTGAAAATTCATGTAAAACACCATCGATTTGAATACTTGTGATAGATGAACCGGGAAGTGATGCAAGTAGTATTCGACGAAGCGAGTTTCCTAAAGTTGTACCGTATCCGCGTTCCAATGGTTCGATAACAAACTTACCATAGCCATCATTTTCTTCAATAATATGAATGTTTGGTTTTTCGAATTCAATCATCCTAGTCATTTACCCCTTTCAAAACGTGGTTCGTTATTAAATAGTACATGTACAATTAGTGAAGTTAACACGTCACCAAAATGCATTAAATTAAACACGACGACGCTTTGGAGGACGAGAACCATTATGAGGAACTGGAGTAACGTCACGAATGGCGCTAACTTCTAGTCCAGTAGCTTGAAGTGCACGAATTGCAGCTTCACGGCCTGAACCAGGTCCTTTAACAGCAACTTCAACAGTCTTCATACCGTGTTCCATTGATGCTTTACCAGCAGCTTCTGCGGCCATTTGAGCAGCAAAAGGTGTTGATTTACGACTACCTTTGAAACCTAAAGAACCAGCTGAAGACCAAGCAACGGCGTTTCCTTGCGTATCAGTAATCATAACTAATGTATTGTTAAATGTTGAATGGATGTGAGCCACACCAGATTCAATATTCTTTTTTACTCGACGCTTACGCGTACCTTTTTTTGTAGCCAAGATATCTTACCTCCTTACTTAATTAATTACTTCTTCTTACCGGCGATAGTAACTGCCTTACCCTTACGAGTACGGGCGTTATTTTTTGTGTGTTGTCCACGAACGGGCAATCCACGACGATGACGCATACCACGGTATGAACCAATTTCTTGAAGTGACTTGATGTTAAGTGAGACTTCACGACGAAGATCCCCTTCAACCTTTAATGAATCAACTTCAACACGAATCTTATCTTCTTGGTCTGGAGTTAAATCACGAACACGAATATCTTCTGAAACGCCAGCGTTTGCTAAGATTTTTTGTGCAGTAGTGTCACCAATTCCAAAAATGTATGTCAAACCGATTACGATACGCTTGTCACGTGGTAAATCGATACCTGCAAAACGAGCCATTAAGTACACCTCCGTTTCTAATTTAAAAAATTATTTTCCTTGTCGTTGTTTGTGCTTTGGATTTGCTGAGCAAATTACCATAACACGGCCATTACGTTTGATCACTTTACAGTGTTCGCACATTGGCTTAACTGATGGTCTTACTTTCATTTGAATGACCTCCTAGAAAGTTCAAATATAAAAAACACTGCTCTATTTAAAGCGGAATGTAATACGACCCTTTGATAGGTCATATGGAGACATTTCAACTTGCACTCTGTCGCCAGGTAAAATCTTAATGTAATGCATACGAATTTTACCAGAAACATGAGCCAAAATTTCATGACCGTTTTCTAGTTCTACTTTAAACATAGCGTTAGGTAAAGTTTCCGTAACCTTACCTTCAATTTCAATAACGTCGTCTTTTGCCAAGAAATAGTTCCTCCTTGCTGTAAAATAAATATCAACACAAAATAGCGGACCGAAATCCACTACCATTTTTACGCATAAACCTTGAATAGTTTAACACACGAATATGTGCAACGCAAGAATGACAGCTTTACTAGATAGCAGTCAATACTTTTTGAACAGCTTGATAGACAACTTCAATATCTTGATCACCGTTAATGGTATGAAGAACACCTTTCTTGTCATAAAAATCAACAAGTGGAGTATTCATTTCAATGTTAACTGACAGACGGTTTTTAACAGTTTCAGGTTTGTCATCATCACGTTGATAGAAATCATGAGCACCACAGACATCACAAGTACCTTCAACCTTAGGCATATGGTACAGTTTGTGATATGCAGCGCCACAGTTTCTACACAAGAAGCGACCAGACAAACGATCAACTAAGACATCTGGTTTAACGTCAATATTGATTACTGCGTCTAATTGACGATCAGATTCAGCTAACATTTCATCCAAGGCATTGGCTTGAACCAAGTTACGAGGAAATCCGTCAAGCATGAATCCGTCCTTTGTGTCATCTTCAGCTAATCGTTCTTTGACAATGCCATTGGTAACTTCATCAGGAACCAATTCACCTTTGTCAATAAAACCTTTAGCCTTCAATCCCATAGGGGTTTCGTTTTTCATAGCGGCACGGAAAATGTCACCAGTCGAAATATGTGGAATATCAAACTCTTTAATAATTTTATCTGCCTGGGTGCCTTTACCGGCACCAGGGAGTCCCATTAAAATGAGATTCATTGTACTCATTCTCAAATCCTCCTAGCAAGCTAAATAATTAATCATGGATAAATCCAATATATTCTCGTTTCATCATTAAACCGTTAAGTTGTTTGATAACATCTAAGGCGATTTGAACAACAATCAAAAGACTCGTACCACCTAAACCAATTGATTGGCTCAGGTTCCAAACGTTGCTAGCAACAAGTGGAATTAAGGAAACAAATCCTAAGAATAATGCTCCGACCGTACTCAAACGCATCAACAATGAAGAAATATAATCTTGGGTACCTTTACCGGGCCAAACCCCAGGAATATAACTGCCTTGTTTTTGCAAACTCTCTGACAACTTTTCAGGATTAACCTGAACGAAGGCATAGAAGAATGTAAAGACAACAATCAAGAAAATATACAACGAGCTACCAGCTGTGGTTTGCATACTAAAGATGTTAGTCATAACTTGGTACCAAGTATCACCACTATGATTTTGTTGGAATGCCATCAAGATGGTCTGTGGTGTCGAAATAAATGAACCAGCGAAAATAACTGGGATAACTCCGGCCACGTTAATCTTTAATGGTAAGTAACTACTTTCAAGAGCGACGGTGGTACGACGTGTATATTGGATTGGTAGTCGGCGTTCTGCCTGTTGAACCCAAGTAACAAATGTAACAACGACCAAGATTGCAACAACGACTAACGCAATAAAACCAATTCCCATCCATAAGTCGTTTCCAGAAACACCAGTAATTTGATCGTTCCACAATTGTTTGATGGCTGATGGCATTTGAGCAATGATACCAGCAAAGATTAGCATGGAAACTCCATTACCAAGTCCTCGTTCAGTGATCATATCACCCATCCATGTGGCAAGCATAGTTCCGGCTGTTAAAATCAAACCAATTGTTAAGTAAGTTTGTGTATTTGGATTTTCAACCAATTTGAGAGTACTGAGGGAGTTAAATCCGGCGGTAATCCCGATTGATTGAACGAAGCCAAGTACAATAGTCAACCAACGCGTTGCTTGATTTAGTTTTCTTCGTCCGACTTCACCTTGCTTGCTCCACTCAACAAATTTCGGAACAATATCCATTTGTAAGAGTTGAACCACGATTTGTGCGGTGATGTATGGAGAAACACCCATTGCGAACAATGAGTAGTTTTGCAAACCACCACCACTAAACGTGTTCAAGATTGAAGCAAGCCCAGTTGATGAAATTTGTGTTAATGCGGCTGCATTTACCCCAGGAACGGTGATAAATGAACCAAGTCGATACACAATCAAAACAAACAAAGTAAATAAAATCTTACCTCTGATTTCTTTTACTTTGAATGAATTCATGATAGTTGTGAACATTAGATCACCTCAGTTTTACCACCTGCGGCTTCAATTGCTGCAACAGCTGAAGCAGAGAACTTGCTTGCTTTAACTGTAAGCTTTTTAGACAATTGACCGTTTCCTAGAATTTTAATGCCATTCTTTTCTTTACTTACAGCACCTGATTCAACTAACAATGCTGGTGTAATTTCTGCACCATCATCAAATTGATCAAGAGTTGACAAGTTAACGAGTGCATATTCCTTGCGGCTAATGTTAGTAAATCCACGTTTTGGAATACGACGGTAAAGAGGCATTTGGCCCCCTTCAAATCCAACACGAGTCTTTCCACGAGCCTTTTGACCTTTTTGGCCACGGCCTGCAGTCTTACCGTTACCAGATGATGTTCCGCGTCCAAGACGGTTACGAACGCCACGTGAACCTTCAGTAGGTTTTAATTCATGTAACTTCATTACTATAGGCACCTCCTTTGTTTAATAGTTATTACTTAACTTCTTCGATAGAAATCAAGTGCGCAATTTTAAAAATAGCGCCACGAGTTGCTGCGTTATCAGGTTTGATAACAGAGCTATTTACGCGTCCCAACCCCAGTGACTTAACGATTGCACGTTGAGCTGGAAGACGATGAGTGGCACTACGAACTAACGTAATTTTTACTTGAGCCATTATAATTGTCCTCCTATTTCGCTAAGTGTTCGAGTGAAACACCACGTAATGCTGAAACTTCTTCGGCATTCTTAAGACCTCTAAGTCCTTCGAATGTTGCACGAATAACGTTAACTGGTGTGTTTGAACCAAGACGTTTTGAAGTAACATCAGCGATACCTGCAAGTTCCATCACGGAACGAACGGCACCACCAGCGGCAACTCCAGAACCTTCAACGGCTGGCTTCAATAAGATACGTCCACCACCGTAAACACCAATAATTTCGTGTGGCAATGTTGTGCCAACAATAGGAACTTTGATCAAGTTCTTTTTAGCGGCTTCGATTGCTTTACGAATTGCTTCAGGTACTTCTTGAGCTTTACCAGTACCAAAGCCAACAATTCCGTGTTTGTCTCCAACTACTACAAGAGCAGAGAAACGAAGACGACGACCACCTTTAACAACCTTTGTGATACGGTTGATTGCAACTACATTATCTTCAAGATCTAATTTTGCTGGATCAATGAATTCCATTACGGGTCTTCCTCCTTCTTTTAGAATTTAAGTCCGTTTTCACGCGCAGCTTCAGCCAAGGCTTGAACACGACCATGATATAAATATCCACCACGATCAAATACTACGTCTGAAATCTTCTTTTCAGTACCGCGTTTGGCAATTAAAGCACCAACTGAAGCGGCTTGGTCAGATTTAGTGTCACCACTAACTTCTTTATCGATTGTTGAGGCACTTGCTAGCGTCACACCCGCTACGTCATCAATTAATTGAGCGTAGATGTTTTTATTTGAACGGTATACATTTAAGCGTGGGCGCTCAGCAGTACCAGAAATTTTACCACGAACACGCATATGACGGTGTTGGCGGGTTTGATTCTTGTCTGGTTTAGAAATCACAACAATTTACCTCTTTATTTTAATTTTTCTAGCTAAGACTATTTACCAGTCTTACCTTCCTTACGACGAACGATTTCATCTTCGTAACGAATACCTTTACCCTTATATGGTTCAGGTGAACGAATTGCACGTACTTCAGCAGCGAAGTCTCCAACGGCTTGCTTGTCGATACCTGCGATTTTAATTGTAGTGTTGTCAGGAACTTCAAGTGACAATCCTTCAGGTGTATCAAAATCAACTGGATGTGAGTAACCCACAGCCAATGTTAACTTTTTACCTTGCAATTGTGCACGATAACCAACACCGACTAACTTCAATGTTTTTGAGAAACCATTAACAACACCTTCAACCATGTTATTCACATTGGCACGTGTAGTACCGTGGATAGCACGAGTTTTGTTGTTATCATCTGGACGAGTGAACTTAACTTCGTTACCTTCAACAGTCATAGGAATGATTGATGAAACAGTACGACTTAATTCTCCCTTAGGTCCTTTAACACTAACGATATCACCGTCGCGTTTAACTTCAACACCGGCTGGCAATTCAATAGTTTTATAACCAATACGACTCATTTGTGCACCTCCTTACTTAATAGACTTTTTACCAAATATAAGCGATAACTTCTCCACCAATTTTCTTGGCGCGAGCTTCTTTATCTGTAACAACACCTTCTGATGTTGAGATGATTGCAATTCCAAGTCCGTTAAGAACCTTAGGAACAGAATCTGATTTAACGTATGAACGTAAACCTGGTTTAGAGATACGTTTCAATCCAGTGATAACGCGTTCGTTATTCTTACCATACTTCAAGAATACACGAATAATACCTTGCTTATCATCTTCGATATATTCAACATCGCGAACGAAACCTTCATTTTTCAAGATTTCAGCAATGTCTTTTTTAATTTTAGATGCAGGAACTTCAAGTGATTCGTGGTGTACCATGTTGGCATTACGAATACGAGTTAAGAAATCTGCAATAGGATCAGTCATTGACATCGAAGTTTATCCTCCTTCTGTTTGTGTTTTATTTTTACCAGCTGGCCTTTTTCATACCAGGAATTTGTCCCTTATGGGCAAGTTCACGCAAGCAAATTCGGCATAAATGGAATTTTTGATAAACAGAATGTGGACGACCACAACGTTCACAACGTGTGTAAGC
Organism: Paucilactobacillus nenjiangensis; assembly: GCF_005405445.1. GTDB lineage: Bacteria > Bacillota > Bacilli > Lactobacillales > Lactobacillaceae > Paucilactobacillus > Paucilactobacillus nenjiangensis. The sequence goes on along the minus strand of NZ_BJEB01000001.1, from coordinate 61,452 downwards.
TTGTGTTGAATACTTAGCTGGACGCTTGTTCTTAGCAATTTGAGATTTTTTTGCCAATGTGTGGAACCTCCTTATTTATTTAGCAAATGGCATACCTAGTTGTGCCAAAAGTTCACGTGATTCTTCGTCAGATTGAGCAGTTGTTACAATAACAATATCCAATCCGCGAACACGATTAACATTATCAAAGTTGATTTCTGGGAAAATTAGTTGTTCACGTACACCAAGTGTGTAGTTACCACGGCCGTCAAACGCTTTGTTGCTGACACCACGGAAATCACGAACACGAGGAAGTGAAACATTAATTAGTTTGTCAAGGAAGTCATACATGCGTTCGCCACGTAATGTGACCTTAGCACCGATTGACATACCTTCACGAAGACGGAATCCGGCGATTGATTTCTTAGCTTTTGTAATCAAAGGTTTTTGACCAGAGATTAAGCTAAGTTCTGCAACGGCTTCATCCAAGTTCTTTGCGTTTGTAGTTGCATCACCAACACCCATGTTAAGAACGATCTTGTCGATCTTAGGTGTTTGCATTACTGAACTGTAGTTGAATTTTTCAATTAATGAAGGGGTAATTTCATTAACGTATTTTTCCTTCAAACGGTTTACCATGAAAAGTTGGTCCTCCTTTCTTTAAGAATTAATCGATAGCTTGACCAGATTTTTTAGAAACTCGAACTTTTTTACCATCAACAACTGAGTAGCCTACACGAGTAGGTTCGTTGTTTGAAGGATCAATAAGCATCACATTTGATGCATTAATTGGAGCTTCCTTGTCGATCATTCCACCTTGTGGATATGCGTTACTTGGTTTTTGATGTTTCTTAATCATATTAATGCCTTCGACGATTACACGGTTGTCTTTGACAAAGAGTTCTTTAATAGTTCCTTCTTTGCCTTTATCTTTACCTGCAATGACGCGGACTTTATCACCAGTTTTTACAAACATTGTGATGTGCACCTCCTTATTAATTAGATGAGTTTACAACACTTCAGGAGCCAATGAAACGATCTTCATGAAGTCATCATCACGTAGTTCACGTGCGATTGGTCCAAAGATACGTGTTCCTTGGGGACTCTTGTCATCTTTAATAAGTACGGCTGCATTTTCATCAAACTTGATGTATGAACCGTCGTTACGACGAAGACCAGCTTTTGTACGAACGACAACAGCTTTAACAACGTCTCCCTTTTTGACAACGCCACCTGGTGTTGCTTGTTTTACAGTAGCAACGATAATGTCACCAATGTTACCTGTTTTGACACGTGAGCCACCTAAAATTTTGATTACCAAAATTTCGCGGGCACCTGAGTTATCGGCAACTTTCAACCGACTTTCTTGTTGAATCACGGTTAGTGTCCTCCTTCCATCTTCATATCAGAATACGAATTTCAGTGTTGATTTAGATAATAACTGCTTTTTCGACAATCGATAAGAGACGGAAACGCTTTTTAGCGGACAAAGGTCGTGTTTCCATAATCTTAACAATATCACCGGTACTAGCTTCATTATTTTCATCATGCGCATAGAATTTCTTTGAATACTTCACACGCTTACCGTAAACTGGATCACTTTTATATGTTTCGATAACAACAGTAATTGTCTTATCCATCTTATCTGAAACAACGCGACCTTGATATGTTTTACGAGCATTACGTTCTTCACTCATGCGTTAGTCCTCCTTTTCGTATTCTATTTGTTCAATTCTTGTTGACGAAGAACTGTTTTTACTCGTGCAATGTCCTTACGAACTTGCTTGAGACTTGCAGTGTTTTCCAATTGGCCTGTGGCAAGTTGGAAACGCAAGTTAAACAATTGATCTTTCAATTCTTTTTCTTTTACAAGCATTTCAGCAGTGGTTAGTCCATTAAGTTCTTGGACAAAATTCTTAGTCTTCATTTGTTTCGCCACCTACTTCCTCACGTTTTACGATCTTAACGCGTACTGGCAACTTGTGGCCTGCCAAACGTAATGCTTCACGGGCTGTTTCTTCAGAAACGCCACCAACTTCAAACATTACAGTACTACGTTTAACTGGAGCTACCCATCCTTCAGGAGCACCCTTACCATTACCCATACGAACACCTACACCTTTAGCAGTGTAAGATTTGTGAGGGAAAATTTTAATCCAAACTTTCCCACCACGTTTCATGTAACGTGTCATAGCGATACGTGCAGCTTCGATTTGACGGTTTGAGATCCAATGTGAATCTAAAGCTTGTAAACCGTAATCACCGAAAGTAACTGACTTGCCACCCTTGGCTTCACCACGCATATGTCCACGATGTTCACGACGATGCTTTACTCGTTTTGGTACTAGCATGTTTATTTCCCTCCTTGCTCTGCAGCGTTTTTGTTAACGCCTTTCTTTTCAGGGAGAATTTCCCCACGGTAAATCCAAGTTTTAACACCTAATTTACCGTATGTTGTCATTGCTTCGTCCCATGAATAATCAATATCAGCACGCAATGTGTGCAAAGGAACAGTTCCTTCTGAATATGATTCAACACGTGACATATCAGCACCGTTTAAACGACCAGCAACTTGGGTTTTAATACCCTTGGCACCAGAACGCATACTACGTTGCATTGCTCCACGCATAGCGCGACGGAAAGCAACACGTGCTTCTAATTGACGAGCAATACTTTCACCGACAAGGTGAGCATCCAAATCAGGTTTTTTGATTTCAACAATGTTAATGTGAACTCTCTTACCTGTAAGATTGTTTAATTCTTTACGAAGTGCTTCAACTTCTGCACCACCCTTACCAATAACCATTCCTGGCTTGGCAGTATGAATTGAAACGTTAACGCGATTTGCGGCACGTTCAATTTCAACGGTTGAAACAGAGGCTTCTGCAAGTCGTTTAGTGATATATTTGCGGATTTTTAAATCTTCATTTAGATATGTGGCGAATTCTTTTTCAGCATACCATTTGGCTTGCCAATCGTGAATGACACCAACACGGAAACCCGTTGGATTAATCTTTTGACCCACTAGCTGTTCCTCCTATTTTTCTGATACAACCACTGTAATGTGACTTGTACGCTTATTAATTGGTGAAGCTGAACCCTTTGCACGAGGACGGAAACGCTTGAGCGTTGGACCTTCGTTTGCAAATGTTTCGCTAACAACCAATGATTCGCGATCTAAATCAAAGTTATTTTCAGCGTTTGCAACAGCAGATTTTAAAACTTTTTCAATATCTGAAGCGGCACCACGAGGAGTGAACTTCAAAATTGCAAATGCTTCAGCGACGCTTTTGCCACGAATAGTATCAAGTACTAAACTAACTTTACGTGCTGACACACGAACAGTACGTGCAACAGCTTTAGCTGATGTAATTTGTTCTGCCATATTAATTCACCCTCCTTTATTTTTTACCCGTCTTCTTATCGTCAGTACCATGTCCACGATAAGTACGGGTTGGTACAAATTCTCCGAGCTTGTGTCCAACCATGTCTTCTTGAACATAAACTGGTACGTGCTTGCGACCATCATATACAGCAAATGTTAACCCAATAAAACTAGGGAAAATTGTTGAGCGACGAGACCATGTCTTGATGACCGTTTTCTTTTCAGAATCAGCTTGAGCTTCAACTTTCTTTAAAAGATGAGCATCAGCAAAAGGTCCCTTTTTTAAACTACGACCCATTGTTTGTATCCTCCTCTCGGACGTTTAGTTATCAATAACTTATTAACGAGTATGTGGACCACGTTTGCGACCACGAACGATAAACTTGCTTGAACGCGCGTTGTGTGAACGTGTCTTCTTACCAGCAGTTTTCTTACCCCATGGTGATAGAGGTGATGGACGACCAACTGGAGCTTTACCTTCACCACCACCGTGTGGATGATCGTTAGGGTTCATTACAGATCCACGAACATGAGGACGTTGACCAGAGTAACGCTTACGACCGGCCTTACCAATGTTAATCAATTCATGTTGTTCATTACCAACAGAACCGACAGTGGCACGACAAGTTGCAAGAACCATACGAACTTCAGCTGAAGATAAACGTACAAGGACGTACTTACCTTCCTTACCAAGTAATTGAGCTGAGGCACCTGCTGAACGAGCAAGTTGACCACCTTTACCTGGTTTTAATTCGATGTTGTGTACCACAGTACCAACAGGAATGTTTGACAATGGTAATGAGTTACCAACTTTGATATCAGCATCAGGTCCAGATTGAACTTGCATGCCAACTTCTAATCCCTTAGGAGCAATGATGTATGACTTGATACCATCAGCATATACTAACAATGCAATATTTGCTGTACGGTTAGGATCATATTCGATTGCCTTAACGGTTGCTGGAACGTTGTCTTTGATACGTTTGAAATCAATAACACGATATTGGCGCTTTGTACCACCACCACGATGACGAACAGTAATTTTACCATAACTGTTACGACCAGCGGTGTGGCTCAATGGTGACAATAATGATTTTTCTGGAGTTGTCTTTGTAATTTCTTCAAAGTCAGAACCAGTCATATTACGTCGACCATTAGTGGTTGGTTTGTATTTACGAATTCCCACTATTTTTTCCTCCTATCTTAATTATTAATTATTCTTCGTTGAATAATTTAATTTCTTTTGAATCGGCAGATAAAGTAACAATTGCCTTACGACGCTTTTTAGTATAACCGGCGTAACGACCTTGGCGCTTTAACTTACCGCGAACATTCATGATGTTAACTTGCACAACTTTAACTTCGAAGATTTCTTCAATAGCTTTTTTAACTTGTGTCTTGGTAGCTCGTACATCAACATCGAATGTGTAGCGCTTATCATCCATTGTTGCCATTGATGCTTCGGTAATCACTGGACGTAAAATAATTTCGCGTGCTTCCATTATGCGAGTACCTCCTCTACTTGAGAAAGAGCTGCTTGAGTAATTACTAACTTAGTGTTATTAACTACATTTAAAATGTTGACACCAGATGCACTAACTACTGTAACGTTTGGTAAGTTACGTGCAGATAATTCAACATTTTCACTGCTTTCATCAAGTACTAATAAAGTTTTTTCAGAAACTTTTAAGTTGTTTAGAACAGCTGCAAAGTCTTTTGTCTTAGGAGCGTCAAGCTTCAATGAATCAACGACGACGAGGCCGTTATCAATAACTTTCTGTGAAAGTACTGACTTCATAGCTAACTGACGAACCTTTTGAGGTAACTTGTAGCTGTATGAACGTGGTGTAGGTCCGAAGACGATACCACCGCCACGCCATTGTGGTGAACGGATTGATCCTTGACGAGCACGACCAGTTCCTTTTTGACGCCATGGCTTCTTACCACCACCGCGGACAGCACTACGATTTTTAACCGCATGTGTACCTTGGCGTAATGAAGCACGTTGACGTAGAATTGCGTCGAAAACAACACTTTCGTTTGGTTCGATACCGAACACATCAGCATTCAAATCAACTGAACCGTTTTCTTTACCATCTTGTTTATATAATGCAACGCTTGTTGTCATTACCTAGTTCCTCCTTCCTTAAGCTTTGTTTGCTTGCTTGCTAAGATTTTTCTTAGTGAAAGCTTTAACTGAATTTGTAATTGTAACGTATGACTTGTTAGCGCCAGGAACATTCCCCTTAATTAACAATACATTGTTGTCTGTATCAGCACGAACGATCTTAAGGTTTTGCATTGTAACAGTGTTTCCACCCATGCGACCTGGTAGTGCTTTACCCTTGAACACACGGTTAATAACAGCACCGAGTGAACCTGGACGACGATGATAACGAGAACCATGAGACATAGGTCCACGTTGTTGGCCATCCTTATGGATGTTACCTTGATAACCGTGTCCCTTTGTGGTTCCAGTTACGTCAACGGCTTCACCAGCTTCAAATAATGAAGCGTTGATTTCGCCACCGACTGTAATGTCCTCTCCTAATTCAGCGTCTCGTATTTCACTAATGAAGCGCTTAGGAGTAGTTTTTGCTTTTGCTACATGACCTTGTTCGGGTTTGTTGCTTAAGAATTCGCGTTTATCGTCGAATCCTAATTGAACGGCATTGTAACCATCATTTTCAACTGTTTTAAGTTGTAAAACAACGTTAGGTGTGACGTCCACAACAGTGACAGGCACTAATTCACCAGATTCAGTAAATACTTGTGTCATACCGACTTTTTTTCCTAAGATTCCTTTGGTCATGAGTACACCTCCAATATTTTGTAATTTTTTCTAGATTAAAGCTTGATTTCGATATCTACACCACTAGGCAAGTCGAGTTTCATTAATGAATCAACTGTCTTAGGTGTTGGATTTACGATGTCAATCAAACGCTTGTGAGTACGCATTTCAAATTGTTCACGTGAATCCTTATGCTTATGTGGTGAACGGAGCACCGTGTATAAAGTACGTTCCGTTGGTAGCGGAATCGGACCTGAAATTGATGCACCTGTACGTTTCGCAGTCTCGACAATCTTGTCAGCAGACTGGTCTAAAATACGATGTTCATAAGCCTTCAAACGAATACGAATCTTTTGGTTTGCCATTTTGTTCCCTCCTTCGTCAATTTTTAAAAATTTGACTAGCTCCGTGAAAGTTACCGCCACATCCTGTGGCAAAGCGTCCGGGTGTGTCGCAATCTTTCACATCACCGCTCTTCATGTCTTGAACCCACCCGGGAGTAACATTCACCCCTTCGAAAGCTCAAGTACTTATCTATAATACTAGAATTTACGGGCGAGTACAAGCATTTTATGCAAATTATCCAAATATTTTCATTACATTTTTGTTACAGTATTTTGCGAAAAATCGACAAAAAAATCTCAAAATCTGAAATTAATCAAATTTTGAGATTTTTAAACATGTTAAGAATTATTCTTTAATGTTTGAACCACCATTTTTCTTGATGATTTCTTCTTGAACTGACTTAGGAACTGCTTCGTAATGATCAAATGTCATTGTGAAGACACCACGACCTTGTGATGCTGAACGAAGTGTAGTTGCATAGCCGAACATTTCTGATAGAGGAACATATGAATGAACTTGTTGTGCATTTCCACGTTCTTCCATACCATCAATGCGTCCACGACGTGCAGTAACTTGTCCCATGATATCACCCATGTATTCTTCAGGGATAACGATATCAACCTTCATGATTGGTTCAAGGATAACTGCACCAGCATTCTTAGCAGCGTTACGCAATGCTAATGAAGCGGCAACCTTAAATGAAGCTTCAGATGAATCGACATCATGATAACTACCATCATAAAGTTTGGCTTTCAAGTCAACCAATGGGTAACCGGCAAGCACACCATTTTCAAGTGATTCACGAAGGCCTTGTTCAACTGAAGGAATATATTCACGAGGAACAACCCCACCAACGATAGCATCTTCGAATTCAAATCCGGCACCTTCTTCGTTTGGAGTAAATTCAATCCAAACATCCCCATATTGACCTTTACCACCAGATTGGCGAACAAACTTACCTTGGGCAGATGTTTGTTTAGTAAAGGCTTCACGATAAGCAACTTGAGGAGCACCAACAGTAGCTTCAACGTTAAATTCACGTCTCATACGATCGATGATGATATCCAAGTGCAATTCACCCATTCCGGCGATTAATGTTTCACCAGTTTCAGGATTAGTTTCAGCCTTGAATGAAGGATCTTCTTCAGCAAGCTTTTGTAAAGCAACATCCATCTTATCTTGGTCAGCCTTTGATTTAGGTTCAACGGCAACTTGGATAACTGGATCTGGGAATTCCATAGATTCTAGCTTCAATGGATGATTTGGATCAGTTAATGAATCACCAGTAGTGGTATTCTTCAAGCCAATCGCAGCAGCGATATCACCTGAGAATACTTCTGGAATTTCTTGACGGTGATTTGAATGCATTTGGAGCAAACGACCAACACGTTCACGTTTGCCCTTAGTTGAGTTCAAAACATATGAACCTGATTCAAGTGTACCAGTATAAACACGGATAAATGTTAAACGACCAACGAATGGATCAGTTGCAATCTTGAAAGCTAAAGCAGCAAATGGCTTGTTATCATCAGCTTCAAGTTCAACGTTTTCACCAGTATCTGGGTCAGTGGCGTTGTATGGACGAACATCCAATGGTGATGGAAGATAGTCAACAACGGCATCCAACATCATTTGAACACCCTTATTCTTGAAGGCAGAACCAGCAAGAACTGGGAATAATGATAAGTCCAAAGTTCCTTTACGGATAGCAGCTTTAATTTCTGCCTTTGGTACTTCTTCTCCGCCAAGGTATTTTTCCATAATATCATCATCAACGTCAGCTAATTTTTCAATCATAGCGTCGCGACGTTTTTTTGCTTCTGCAGCAAATTCTTCAGGAATATCAACTGTATCCCATTCAGAACCATCGTCACCATGATACAAGTCAGCCTTCATTTCAACTAAGTCAATGATACCGCGGAAATCATCTTCGGCACCGATTGGCATTTGGATAGGTAAAGCGTTAGCTTGCAAACGATCCCCAATTGTTTCAACTGAGAAATCGAAGTTTGCACCCATCTTATCCATCTTGTTAGCAAAGACGATACGTGGAACATTGTATTCTGATGCTTGACGCCAAACTGTTTCAGTTTGAGGTTCAACACCGGCTTGTGCATCAAGCACAGCAACGGCACCATCAAGAACACGAAGTGAACGTTCAACTTCAATAGTGAAATCCACGTGTCCGGGAGTATCGATAATGTTAATACGGTGATCTTTCCATGCAGCTGTGGTAGCAGCTGATGTGATTGTGATCCCACGTTCTTGTTCTTGGGCCATCCAATCCATTTGTGAAGCTCCATCATGAGTTTCACCAATTTTATGGATTTTACCAGTATAGTACAAGATACGTTCTGTAGTAGTAGTTTTACCGGCATCAATATGAGCCATGATACCGATGTTACGAGTCATTTCAAGTGGAAATTCGCGTGTGTTTGCCATCTGAAAATGTGTCTCCTTCCAATTTTTAAATAATTAGTTAACTTCTGAAAAAAAGTGACTCCTATATGAACACATATAACAGCCACTTTTAAAAGGGATTACCAGCGTCAGCTGATAACTTTGAATCTTACCAACGATAATGTGCGAATGCACGGTTGGCATCAGCCATTTTATGAGTGTCTTCACGTTTCTTAACTGAAGCACCAGTTTCGTTAGCTGCATCCATGATTTCACGTGCAAGACGTTCTGTCATAGTATGTTCCCCACGTGAACGTGAGTATTGAGCAATCCAACGAAGACCAAGTGTCGTACGACGATCTGGACGAACTTCAATCGGAACTTGATAGTTAGATCCACCAACACGGCGAGCCTTAACTTCAAGAACTGGCATAACATTTTCCATTGCTTGTTCGAAAACTTCAACGGGGTTGTTTCCAGTTTCTTCCTTAATCATATCAAATGCTGAATAAATAATTTTTGAAGCAGTTCCGCGCTTACCATCAATCATCAAACGGTTGATTAAGCTGGTAACTAGCTTTGAGTTGTACATTGGATCTGGTAAAACTTCTGGTTTTTGTACATGACCTTTACGTGGCATTAACTAACTTCCTCCTAAGCCTTTGGTTTCTTTGTTCCGTATTTAGAACGACTTTGACGACGTTCATCAACACCGGCAGTATCTAATGTACCACGGACGATATGGTAACGAACCCCTGGTAAATCCTTAACACGGCCTCCACGAATCAAAACAACACTATGTTCTTGTAAGTTGTGTCCGATACCTGGAATATAAGCAGTAACTTCGATTAAGTTTGAAAGACGCACACGGGCGTACTTACGTAAAGCAGAGTTAGGCTTCTTAGGTGTCATAGTTCCGACACGAGTAGCAACTCCTCGTTTTTGTGGTGATGGATTAACAATAGCTGCTTTTTTGTAGCTGTTGTAACCAAAGCTCAAAGCAGGAGCTTTTGACTTTGATGTTTGAGACTTACGTCCCTTACGTACTAATTGGTTAATAGTAGGCATTAAAATGTTCCCCTTCCGAATTTTAAGTCCACACATCCAGGTGGTTCATTTTTTCTTATAAAAAAATGACACAAGGATCGTGTTTTCATTTGTGATTCTTTTCGACGACAGTGAAAACTGTCAGTCGACAGAATAACTGTGTTGTGAAAAAGCACCTTTACAAGAATAGCATGTGTTTTTATCTATGTCAACGCACATCAAGCTAATTTCAACTAACTTTTTTAAATTAATTTAATTTGACTCCAGTAGCGTACTTATTAACTATAAAGGAGATTTCGACAATGTCAATTATAGCATTTTTGTACGGTACAGTTCTAGCCTCATTCATCACTTTGTGTGCGGACCGAATTCCCAAACACGTTTCAATTCTTTATCCACGTTCCCGCTGCGACAATTGCCAGGTTCAATTACGATATTGGCAATTAATCCCTATTTTTGGTTACCTGTTTCAACTAGGACACTGCAAAAATTGTCATCATCACATTTCACCCATATCAACATGCGTGGAATTAATTATTGGTTTGATTGCCTTACATGCACCGCTCAATCATCCTTTACAACTCATTTGTTTTATTTTATTCTATGGATTTTTATTATTCATTAGTTTAACTGATTTGTCACACCAATTTTTTTATTCCACCGGATTATTGGGACTCTTACCTGGTATTTTCATTTTTGAATCGGCTAAGCGTTGGGAATGGCAACTGGGTTGTGTGATGATTACAACCTTATTGTTTTTACTCTTACTCGCCCATTTAACTAACGGGTTAGGCTCGGGCGATATTGAATTAATTTTAATCTTTGAAATTTTACTCGGCTTTGAACAAACGATGTGGATTATTTGTATCTCGTCTTTACTCGCACTATTCACCATCTTATTAACTCGGCATCAATCACGAATTCCGTTCGTCCCTTTTTTAAGTCTCGGTTTCTTAATTGTGACGCAAATCTTCTACTATATGTAAAAAGGACACTACCGCAAGTTGCGATAGTGTCCTTTACTAGTTTGTGTCTCAAATTGAGCTACACTCTAGTTTTTGTTATTCAATTCTTGTTCAACTTCACTTGTTGATTTGATTGAGTATACGCCGTCAGTAGCTCCGACTTTAACAGACTTAGGCTTGATATTACGGTATTCACCCATACCAGTACCGGCAGGGATAATCTTACCAATAATAACATTTTCCTTAAGTCCAACAAGTGGATCATGCTTACCGCGAATAGCAGCATCAGTCAATACACGTGTTGTTTCTTGGAATGACGCAGCTGAAAGGAAACTATTAGTTTCCAAGGCAGCCTTAGTAATACCAAGGATAACAGGACGACCAGTTGCGGGAACTCCCCCAGCAACAAGGGTCTTGTAGTTTTCATCACGGAAATCATTGATATCCATCAAAGCACCTGGCAAGACATCAGTGTCACCTGGATCCATGACACGAACCTTACGGATCATTTGACGAATCATGATTTCAACGTGCTTGTCCAAGATTTCAATACCTTGCATACGATAAACCTTTTGGATTTCACTCAGCAAGTAAGTTTCAGTTGAAAGAACATCACGAACTTGGAGTAATTCCTTAGGATCGATGGCACCATCATTCAATGGAGCACCACGATGAATATAGTCGCCTTCAGCAACTCTCATACGAGACGTAATTGGTAATGTATACGTTCTTGTATCAGTTTCACCTTTGACAGTAACATCCTTAGTACGTTCTGCAGGATTTTCTTCGATTGATTCAACAGTCCCAGTAACTTCAGTAATTTCAGCTTTACCTTTAGGATTACGTGATTCAACAATTTCTTGAATACGTGGAAGTCCTTGAGTAATATCTTCGTTACCAGCCACACCACCGGTATGGAAGTTACGCATAGTCAATTGAGTACCTGGTTCACCGATTGATTGAGCGGCAACTGTACCAACAGCTTCCCCTGCTTCAACCCGATCACCAGTAGCAGCATTACGTCCATAACAACGTTCGCAGACACCATGTTTAGTGTTACAAGTAAATGCAGAGCGAATGGTTACCTTAGTAACACCAGCATCGATAATTGCTTGTGCAACACCTTCATCAATCATTTCATCGCGGCCAATCAGTACTTCACCCGTTTCAGGATTCTTAACTGATTTGATTGTGTAACGGCCAAGAATCCGGTCGTACAATGGTTCAATCATTTCGTTACCGTCAGTAATGGCAGTAACATCAAGTCCACGATCAGTATGACAGTCTGCTTCACGAACGATAACATCTTGAGCCACATCAACTAGACGACGAGTTAAGTAACCTGAGTTGGCAGTCTTCAAGGCAGTATCGGTCATCCCTTTACGAGCCCCATGAGTAGAAATAAACATTTCCAAAACGTTTAGTCCTTCACGGAAGTTAGAAAGGATTGGCAATTCCATAATCTTACCATTAGGCGCAGCCATCAAGCCACGCATACCAGCAAGTTGTGTAAAGTTTGAGATGTTACCACGGGCACCGGAATCACTCATCATGTTGATTGGGTTATGGAGATCCATATCATCAATCAATTTTTGTTGAACTTCATCCTTAGCGTTGTTCCATACACCGATAACACGTTCATAACGTTCGTCATCAGTAATCAAACCACGACGGAATTGCTTCGTAATTGTAGCAACTTCTTTATGAGCCTTATCGATAATTTCAGGTTTTTCTTTCAGAACAGGCACATCAGCACTACCAACGGTAATTCCAGAAATGGTTGATTCGTAGTAACCCAAATCCTTCATACGGTCCAAGAGTAATGATGTAGCTGTTACTTTATATTGCTTGTAAACTTCGGCAATGATATCTGACAAGAAGCCTTTACGGAAAGGTGGTACAAGTGGAGTTTCAGCAAGACGAGCTTTCAAATCTTCCCCAGGGTTCAAGAAGTCTGCATCAGCCACACCTTCTGTTAAGTTTTCACTAGTTGGTTCGTTCAAATATGTCAATCCTTCAGGAAGAATATCATTAAAAATCAACTTACCAACAGTTGTGATTAACACTTTACCGCGTTGTTCTGGCGTAAATGGTTTCTTTGGCATTGATGCTGTTGACACACCAACACGTGAGTGAAGATGGACATAACCATTTTGATAAGCAGTCCGAGCTTCGTTAATGTCAGTGAAGACCATACCCTCACCTTCACGACCAGCTTCTTCTGTCGTCAAGTAATAGTTACCAATAACCATATCTTGTGAAGGTGTAACCACTGGTTGACCATCACGAGGTGAAAGAATATGACCAGCAGCAAGCATCAACAAACGTGCTTCAGCTTGAGCTTCATCTGAAAGTGGTAAATGGATAGCCATTTGGTCACCATCAAAATCGGCATTGTAAGCTTCACACACAAGAGGATGCAAACGCATAGCTTTTCCAGAAACCAAAACTGGTTCAAAAGCTTGAATTCCCAAACGGTGCAATGTAGGGGCACGGTTCAACAGAACCGGATGTTCCTTAATTACGTCTTCAAGAACGTCATATACGTCATTGTCTTGGCGATCAATCTTGCGCTTAGCATTTTTGATGTTTGAAGCCAATTCACGAGAAACAAGTTCCTTCATGATAAATGGTTTAAACAATTCCATTGCCATTTGAACAGGTAATCCCATTTGGCTCATCTTAAGTGATGGACCAACATCGATAACTGAACGGCCAGAATAATCGACACGCTTACCAAGTAAGTTTTGACGGAAACGTCCTTGCTTACCTTTAAGTAAGTGAGAAAGTGACTTCAATGGACGGTTACCTGGTCCAGCAACTGGACGGCCACGACGACCATTATCAATTAAAGCATCAACGGCTTCTTGAAGCATCCGCTTTTCATTTTGAACAATGATTCCAGGAGCATTCAAATCTAACAAGCGTTTCAAACGGTTGTTACGGTTGATAACACGGCGATATAAATCATTCAAATCTGAAGTAGCAAAACGGCCACCTTCAAGTTGAACCATCGGGCGAAGATCTGGAGGCATAACTGGCACAACGTCCATTACCATCCAGTCCGGACGATTACCTGATTTGATGAAGGCTTCCAAAATGTCCAAACGACGAACTGCACGAGTCCGTTTTTGGCCAGAAGCATCTTTCAATTCTTCTTTTAATTCATCGGCTTCTTTTTCAAGATCAACATTTTCAAGCAACTGCTTAATTGCTTCTGCACCCATTAGGGCAGTGAAACGATTACCATACTCAAGTTTCTTTTCACGATAATCAGCTTCAGAAAGAAGTTGTTTTGGTTCCATTGGTGTATCTCCACCGTTGATAACAACGTATGAAGCGAAATAGATAATTTCTTCCAATGAACGTGGGCTCATGTCTAAGACAAGACCCATACGACTTGGGATACCCTTGAAGTACCAGATGTGAGTTACTGGTGCAGCTAATTCGATGTGACCCATACGTTCACGACGAACTTTAGAGCGAGTAACTTCAACCCCACAGCGATCACAAACAACACCCTTATAACGGATCCGTTTGTACTTACCACAGGCACATTCCCAGTCTTTTGTTGGTCCAAAGATACGTTCGTCAAACAATCCATCTTTTTCTGGCTTTAAAGTACGGTAGTTGATGGTTTCTGGCTTTTTAACTTCACCAAATGACCAGCTACGAACCTTATCTGGAGATGCCAGACCGATTTGCATGCTTTCAAAGTTATTAACGTCAATCAAAGGATGATCCTCCTTATTTTAATTCTACAGTTTTTAAATGAAATTAATCTTGTTGAGTTTCTTTTGGAGATGCAACTTGGTCAACGGTTGTTGACGCAGTTTCTGTGGCTCCGGTTTGTTCTTGCGCTTGTTGTTCTTGTTGAGCAGCAAACTTACTTAGAGCATCAACGTTTACAACGTCGTCGCCTTCATCATCCATATCGCGAAGTTCAATTTCTTCATCTTCTGAATCAAGAACCTTCATATCTAGTCCAAGTGCTTGTAATTCCTTAACGAGAACACGGAATGACTCTGGAACACCTGGCTTTGGAATTGGTTCACCCTTAACGATTGCTTCGTATGTCTTAACACGACCAACAACATCATCGGATTTGTAAGTCAAGATTTCTTGAAGGGTATAAGCAGCACCATAAGCTTCAAGAGCCCAGACTTCCATTTCACCAAAACGCTGTCCACCAAATTGTGCTTTACCACCAAGTGGTTGTTGAGTAACTAATGAGTAAGGTCCAATTGAACGAGCATGGATCTTATCATCAACCATGTGGGCAAGTTTCATATAATGCATGACACCAACAGCAATTCGGTTATCAAATGCTTCACCAGTCCGACCATCATATAAGACAGTCTTACCATCAGCTGGTAAACCGGCTTCACGCACAGCAGCCCAAACATCGTCATCAGTTGCACCATCGAAAACTGGTGTTGCAACGTGAATGCCAAGTTCTTTAGCAGCCATACCTAAATGCAATTCGATAACTTGTCCGATATTCATACGTGAAGGCACACCCATGGGGCTCAACATAATGTCGATTGGAGTACCATCTGGCATGTATGGCATATCTTCTTGAGGGATCACAACGGAAACAGTACCTTTGTTACCATGACGTCCGGCCATCTTATCACCAACTTGAAGCTTACGCTTTTGGGCGATGAAGACACGAACCATCATGTTAACACCTGGTGACAATTCATCACCATTTTCACGAGTAAAGATTTGAACGTCTTGGACGATACCTTCTCCACCATGAGGAACCTTAAGTGATGTATCACGAACTTCACGTGATTTTTCACCAAAGATAGCGTGTAGCAAACGTTCTTCAGCTGATAATTCTGTTACACCCTTAGGAGTAACCTTACCAACTAAGATGTCACCATCATGAACTTCAGCACCAACACGGATAATACCTTTGTCATCAAGATCCTTGAGTGAATCTTCACCGACGTTAGGAATTTCACGAGTCATTTCTTCAGGTCCGAGTTTAGTGTCACGAGCTTCTGATTCATATGATTCGATATGAATTGAAGTGTAAACATCATCACGAACAAGTCGTTCATTAATAGCGATGGCATCTTCGAAGTTATAGCCTTGCCAAGTCATGAATGCAACAATTGGGTTTTGACCAAGTGCTAATTCACCTTGTTCCATTGAAGGACCATCAGCAAGAATTTCGTTTGATTCAACCTTGTCGCCTAATTTAACAATTGGACGTTGGTTGTAGTTCTTACCACCATTTGAACGGTGGAATTTCATTAATTTGTAGTTATCAAGTGCGCCATCTTCACGGCGAACACGAATTTCACGAGCATCAACGTATTCAACTACACCATCATTTTTGGCAATTAAAGCAACGCCAGAATCATGAGCAGCATCGTATTCGATACCAGTACCAACAAGTGGTGAATGAGGGTCAAGCAAAGGAACAGCTTGACGTTGCATATTGGCACCCATCAAAGCACGGTTAGAATCATCATTTTCCAAGAAAGGAATACATGCAGTGGCAACGGCCACAACTTGTTTAGGTGAAACGTCCATGTAATCAAGGTTTTCGATACCAGTTTCCAAGTTCTCTGATTGAGCACGAGCCATAACTGTATCGTCAACAAATGAACCATCATCATTCAACTTCGAGTTAGCTTGAGCAATAACGTAATTATCTTCTTCGTCGGCAGTCAAATAATCGATTTTTTCAGTAACCTTATGAGTATCCCATGACACACGACGGTATGGAGTTTCAATAAATCCATAACGGTTGACACGAGCGTAACTTGAAAGACTATTGATCAATCCAATATTAGGACCTTCAGGAGTTTCAATAGGACACATACGACCATAATGGGTATAGTGAACATCTCGAACTTCATATCCGGCACGATCACGAGTCAAACCACCAGGTCCAAGGGCAGACAAACGACGTTTATGCGTCAATTCACCCAAAGGATTGGTTTGATCCATGAATTGTGAAAGTTGTGATGAACCAAAGAATTCTTTGATTGAAGCCACAACGGGACGAATATTAATCAATTGTTGAGGTGTAACTGTTTCACGATCTTGGATTGACATCCGTTCGCGAACCACACGTTCCATCCGTGAAAGGCCAATCCGGAATTGGTTTTGTAGTAATTCACCAACTGAACGAATACGACGGTTACCCAAGTGATCAATATCATCGGTGTTTCCAATACCTTCTTGTAAATCAAAGAAGTAGTTCATTGAAGCCAAGATATCTGCAGGCACAATGTGCTTATATTTAAGATCAATATGACCGTTACCAATGATAGGAACTTCACGTTCAGGATCATTCTTAGAAAAGACCATAATCTTTTGTAAGATAACTGGGTCAGTCACAACAGCTTGTTCTGAAGGTGTGTATGTGATGGTCTTGAAGTCTTCACGATCAAGGTATTCGCCTAAATCTTTCATTACTTCTTTTGTAATCACGTCACCCTTTTGAGCAATAACTTCACCAGTTTCTGGATCAGCTAATGTTTCTGCCAAAGTTTGATTTAATAAACGAGTCTTCAAATTAAGCTTCTTGTTAGTCTTGTAACGACCAACTGGAGCCATGTCGTAGCGTTTTGGATCGAAGAAACGAGCCGTCAACAAACTACGTGAAGAATCAGCAGTCTTAGGTTCACCTGGACGAAGACGTTCGTAAACATCTTTCAAGGCTTCTTCAACACGTGAATCTTCATTATTCTTGTGAATATCTTTATCTAGGGTCAATGAAAGTGAATCATTGTTACCAAACATATCGATAATTTCATCATCAGAACCAAATCCTAAAGCACGAACTAGTTCTGTCAATGGAACTTTACGAGTTCTATCGATACGAACATAAGAAACGTCCTTAGCATCAGTTTCATATTCCAACCATGCACCACGGTTTGGAATAAATGTTGCGCCGAAACTAGGGCGACCGTTCTTGTCAGCTTCTTCACTAAAGTAAACCCCTGGTGAACGAACCAATTGAGAAACGATAACACGTTCAGCACCATTAATAATGAAAGTACCTTGGTTCGTCATTAATGGAAAATCACCAAAGAAAACATCTTGAGATTTGATTTCGCCAGTTTCGTGGTTCGTCAAACGAAGTGTGACATGCAATGGAGCTGAGTAGTTTGCATCATGTTCACGCGCCTCATCCACTGTATACTTTGGTTCTAATAATTGATAATCAACAAACTCTAATGATAAGTTTCCTTGGAAATCATCAATAGGCATGATGTCATCAAACATCTCTCGCAGACCTTCATCTAGGAACCATTGATAAGAATCAGATTGAATCTCGATCAAGTTAGGTAAATCTAGAACTTCTTTGATCCGTGAGTAACTACGACGAGTACGATGTTTTCCGTACTTAACTAAATGTCCGGCCAAGCTGTTCACCTCTCTGTTTTTGATTGACAGAATCCATCCTTCAAATGTTACATTTTGGTTACAAATGCACCTCAGCAACGTTTTTAAGCACAAAAAAATCCAAAAACAACCACTGTTGCTTTTGGGTTCTATTATGAAGCGCAACATGGACAATAGATCATGTTGCTCAAATGGACTCACAAATATATACAAATTCAATTTTACTGCATTCCTGTTAAATGTCAACCGTTTTGCTTACAATTAATCTTGTTCTTCTGCAATTCCAAATAATACTAATTTTAAGGATAACTTACCCTTATCACGGCTTGAAATTGATGAACCACCAACACGGTAAAAACTACTAAACATGGCATTCAAACTAGAAATTAGAATGTCAGCAGCTTCATCAGGTAAAACTTCTTTTCTTAGGTTAACTTCGGGTAAATTAAAGTAGCCAGTCAATGGATCAAGATAATACATCCGATAAAGCATCCCCAGTTTCCGTTGCCCTGCTGGTGATAGGTGCGCATAACTTTCGTGAATAAAAATGCCAACACCCTTTGGATGAATATCAAAAATGTTCTTAGTAATCTCATCAAGTCGGTTAAGGGGTTGTAAACGAGGTTTTAAAACGCCTTGTCCAATTACCTCACGGACGTCTTTTCCGACACGGTTAACGACTTCCAAATAAACTGCTTCTTTATCATTAAAATGATGATACATTGCAGGTTGTGTAATGCCAGCAACATCAGCGATATTACGCGTTGAAGTTTCGGCATATCCCTTTTCCAGGAATACTTTGCGGGCTGAGTTAATGATTAGTTCGCGTGTTTTTTCACTTCTTGATTGCTCCTGAACCATTGTATTGCTCCAATCTTTTGATTTAACGTACAAGATATGACACAAAACGGAAAGTTAGATACCTAAACTAACTATACTCTATAAAAAAAGCTTAGAGAAAAAAGCTCTCCCTAAACTACCCAATGATCTTACTTCGCCGCTAATCCCGACGCATTGTGTTGATCTGTAACATTTAACTTAATTTTACCAGAACGAGCCCCAACTGTCACTGTATCTCCGACATTTATTTCACCTGACAAGATTGATTCACTCAAGAGATCCTCAATTTTGGTTTGTAAAGCTCGGCGAATTGGACGAGCACCATACTCTGGGTCAAAGCCTGCTGCTGCAACAACATCGATGGCAGCTGGCGTAACTTTCAAGTCAATGCCTTGTTCGCTCATACGTTTAATCACGTTTTTCATCATTAATTTAACAATTTGATGTAATTCTGGCTTCTTTAATGAATGGAAGATGACTGTTTCGTCAATCCGGTTCAAGAATTCGGGACGGAAATGTAATTTCAATTGTTCTTGAATGGTGCTCGACATTGCTTGATAGTTATCTTGCATGTCTTTGGCACCAAAACCAACTTCCTTTTCATCACGTAACGTGGTAGCTCCCAAGTTAGAAGTCATAATCAAGATTGTGTTTCTGAAATCAACTTTACGACCCTTAGCATCTGTCAAATAGCCATCATCTAAGACTTGTAATAACAAGTTAAAGACATCTGGATGGGCTTTTTCAGCTTCATCTAAAAGCACAACTGAGTATGGATGTTGGCGAACTTTTTCAGTTAATTGTCCACCTTCATCATAGCCCACATAACCTGGTGCAGCACCAATCAAACGGCTGGTACTGTATTTTTCCATGTATTCAGACATATCGACCCGAATCATGCTGTCTTCTGAGCCAAAGACTGATTCAGCCAAAGTCTTAGCTAATTCAGTTTTACCAACCCCAGTAGGTCCAAGGAACATAAATGAACCAATTGGACGGTTAGGATCTTTCAGGCCACTGCTTGAACGACGAATTGCTCGTGACACGGCAGAAACTGCTTCACCCTGACCGATAACCCGCTTATGCAAAATGCTTTCCAAGTTGACGAGGCGGTCACTTTCACTCTTTTGTAATTGTGTCAGTGGAATTCCTGTCCATTCAGCAACAACTTCAGCCACATCTTCACCAGTAACTTTCAAATCATACTTCGCATGACTATCTTCAACTGGGGCAGCTTGTTTGTCGAGCTTGGCCTTTAATTTGAGTTCTTCTTGGCGTAATTCAGCAGCCAAATCGAAGTTTTGATCTTCGATAGCTTCTTCCTTTTGAACACCAAGTTTTTCTAATTTTTCAGTAGCCTTCGTTTGTTTTGATGGTTTGTCTTGCGCATCAATTCGAACTTTAGCTGAAGCTTCATCCATCAAATCAATGGCCTTATCTGGTAAGAAACGGTCACTGATGTAACGTGATGACAAGGTAACAGATTGTTCAATCGCATCATCAGTAATTTCTACATGGTGATGGTCCTCGTAACGATCCTTTAAACCAGTCAAAATTTGAACGGCTTCGTCTTCAGTTGGTTCAGCAACTTGAACGGTTGCAAAACGACGTTCTAAGGCAGCATCTGATTCAATATACTTTTGATATTCATCTAACGTTGTCGCACCGATTGTTTGAAGTTCTCCACGAGCCAAAGCGGGTTTCAAAATATTGGAAGCATCGATAGCACCTTCAGCGCCACCGGCACCAATTAAGGTATGCAATTCATCAATGAATAAAATGACATTTCCATCACGATAAATTTCATCAATCACTTTCTTCAAACGATCTTCGAATTCACCACGGTACTTAGTGCCAGCAACTAATGAGCCCATATCGAGCATCATTAAACGTTTCTGAGCTAAATCACCAGGAACATCCCCACTAATAATCCGTTGAGCTAATCCTTCAGCAATCGCAGTTTTACCAACTCCGGGTTCACCAATTAATACTGGGTTATTCTTCGTCCGACGGCTCAAAATTTGAACCACCCGACGTACTTCTTTTTCACGACCCACCACGGGATCCATTTTATCTTCACGAGCACTCTGAGTTAAATCACGAGCTAGTGAGTCTAAAGTTGGTGTCCCTTCAGCTTGTGTTGATTTTTGCTTGTTAGCCTGGCGACGTTTAGGTGCGTCAGAAACTCCGAGACGACGCATTACAATGCGACGTGCTTGATTTAAATCAACATCTAAGTTGAGTAAAATGCGAGATGATAGAATACTTTCATCTGATAATAAGGCAAGAAGTAGGTGTTCAGTACCAATTTTCAAAGCGCCTAAGCGTTTAGCTTCTTCTCCAGCGACTGCGAGAATTTCTTTGGCTTTAGGAGAATATGGTAAATAACTATCCTTATCTGCGCCGGTTAAAGTCCCGTAACCAGTGAAGCGTTCAATTTCTTCGCGAATATCATCTTCACCAACTGAGAATTGTTGCAACACTTTGCTAGCAATTCCATTTTGTTCAATACTCAAAGCTAGCAGTAAATGTTCCGTACCTACAGCTTGATGTTTGAAATGTTTGGCCTGTTCTTGAGCCAAAGTAAGTACGTTTTTGGCGCTTGGTGTAAATAAGTTATCCATAACAATTCCCCTCTTTCTTAACTTTCGTAACGCAATCTGTTCAATAATGAAATCAGAACGTGTGCTCGAAGTGTATCCCCCACTTGACGATTGTCAAACGCTAACGTTTGCTTCGATACCATCACAGCCATTAAATCGGCTTCACGACGTGTAATCACATCTTCATCATACAATGTTTGAATTATCGAAACTGCATCCCGCTCATTGATTTCGTCTCCAATGACCTGAATTAACGTGTTCAACACAGCAACATCATCCATTAAGTTAACTTTTTCAATCCGAATATAGCCACCGCCACCTCGTTTGCTTTCAACGAGATAACCATTTTGAATGGTGAACCGGGTTTTAATAACGTAATTAATTTGAGATGGCACTACATCAAACAGGTCAGCAACTTCTGAACGTCTGATTTCTACGTGCTCAGAATCGGACAAAATATTTTTTAAATAGTTCTCAATCACATCTGAGATATTTTGGCCTTCCATAACTAACCTCCTGTATCTTTGACTAATGTTGACTAATATTATACAAACAAAATTCATAATTGCAAATGATTTAGCCTAAAATAACCGATGTTTATCGAAAATATATCAAACACAATAGTCACTGACTAAATTTGCACACATTCAGATAGATAAAAAATAGTTGAACCGATTTTATTCGGTCCAACTATTTTTGTATTTAAGTAGCGTTACATCAGTCAGCATACTTATTGAATTGTGTTCAATAAGTCTACGTCTTCCGTCTAGTTATGAATCATGAACATAAGAAGAACACTTATATCCATAATTCTAAACTATACTCAGTCGCAAACCGACTTATTTCACTACTTATTCTTCTGATGCATCATTTGTATCACGCTTATTTAACATCATATCAACAAGATATGCGATACCACCGAGAATAGCAGTAAAGACTGTTAAGAATGCGATTGCTAACCAGACGCTGTAGTCACCGCCATTGATTAGATTTTCGAAACCGTGAATTGCATGAGTCATTGGTAAGATATTTCCAACTGCTTGATAGAACCCTGAAAGCATAGCGTTAGGGAATACTTGACCAGTGATAATCACTTGAAGGAGTGACAACAATACTGCGAACAGTACGCCGACACGGCCAAAGATATGATAAAGCAACATGCAAATCAAGGTGAAGAAGATTGAAGTTAACAAGGTAAAGAGTGTTAAACCAACCCAGTTTGAAACAGTCACACCTAAAATACCGATTAAGGCATCTGCAATGATTGCTTGAACAACTGCCGTTACACCAATTGCGAGCAATGGTTCTTGTAATAAGCTAATCTTACGTTGTTTAGGTGTAAAGAGACCTAATTGGGTTACCACCGCACTTAGGAATAGCACAAGTGCTAATACTAATGGTGCAAAGGTATTCTTCAAATCTTGTGTATCACTATTAATGTCTTTTGTAGTTACTGGAGTAGCAAAATGATTTGTGTTCTTAGATGAATCACTAACTGGTGTTAATTGGCTAACACCATCTTGAAGTGCAGTATTCAACTTGTTAGTACCATTTCCAGCGGTGACCAAACCATCTTGAACTTGATGTGAACCATCAGCCAATTGTTTTGAGCCACTAGCTGCTTGATCAGTTGCATCAACAATCTGACCAGTACCTGAACGAAGTTGTGGACTTGCAGCAGTCAATTGTGAACCACCATCATTGATTTGCAATGCACCAGATAATAATTGTCCAACACCAGCAATTAAAGTTGGAGCAGAAGCTGATAATGTCTTATTACCGTCAGCAACTTGTTGAGCTCCTGAATTTAATTTGGCATTGTTGGCTACTAATTGATTTGCACCAGGAATAATCTTATTGGCTACGCCATCAAATAATTGTTCAATTCCACTGACAAGAGTTGGTGAACTATCATTTAATTGAGAATTACCATCAGAAAGTTGTGATGAACCATCAATTAATAAGTCCAAATTACTATCAATCACAGTATTGACATGCGATAGGCTCTCTTTCAATGTCTGTGTACTACCGGCGACTGAATTTAAATTATTAATTGTAGTATCACTCAACAGTGGATCAGTTTCATTAAATAATGTATCAGCTTCAGTCATAATCTTTTGAACTTGAGCTAACATCTGATTAGCATCATCCGTAGTCAATGTTGCGCCACTTAATTGATCACTGAACTTTTGTAAAGCTGTTGTTGATTGAGTTTTAACTAAATTAAATGCATTTGCGTTTATTGTAGCATCATTTCCAAGTTTTTTATTTGCCGTAGAATTAGCAGCCGAAGCAGCTTCTAAGGCTGTAGTGTCAGCACCAGACGCTTTCAATTTAGCAATTTCTGCATCTAATGTGGCTTGTGTCGAAGTTGCGGCCGTCTGATCAGAGCTAACTTGATCTTTCGACTTAACCATTCCTGAAACCATTGTCAATTGGCTTTGCAATGATGCAATTTGCGACTTAGCTGATGAGATTTGATCCAACAATGGAGCTAAACTTTGCAACGTTCCCATTGCAGTCTTCATGCTTGCCATGTCAGTTTTTAATTGCGCTGTGTCAACTTGAGATTGTTTCATTACCTTGGTCATATCAGAAACACTAGCAATAATTGAATCATTGGCTGAAATTCCTGATTGAAGTTGTGCAAAAGCATTATCAACTCCAACTTCATCAGCAGTTCCACCTGGTTTACCATTCTTCAATTGTGAGATACCAACGTTCAAACTCTTGGCACCATCAGACAATTTTTGAGTTGAAGTCGTCAAACTCTTGTCTGGATTACCATTACCAGTTACACCATCCAACAACTGTTGAATACCAGGTAATAACGTTCCACTCAATCCAGATTGAAGAGTTGAAACTCCATCAGTGTACGTTTTAACACCAGATGCAACCTGTTGTGAGCCATCTGCTAATTGTGCAGTTCCACTAATCAGTGGTTGTGCCTTGGCAGAGAGTTCTTGAATACCAGCTAACATTTTAGCGTTGGCTGAGGCTAAGGTATCAACACCTGTTGTATAAGTGTTAACGCCGTCATCAAGTGTTTGTGCACCTGACTTAAATTCAACCATTTTTGAAGCTAATAAATCGAGGTTACGGACAATTTGGATGTTTCCATCTTGTAGTTGCACCATACCATCGTCTAATTGTTGAGTTCCAGCTGCGGCTTGTTTTGTCCCAGTCGATAATTTCTTAACTCCACTCAACAATGATTTACTATATGCTTCTTGTAAATCAGTCTTAACTTGGTTCGTTACTGTATCAGCAACCGTGGTAGACACCATTGATGACAAGTAGTTGTTCTTCTTTGACTTATAGACGTCGATGTTACTGATTTTTGGATTCTTTTCTAAGGCAGTTCCTGCGTTAGTTGAGAAATCCTTAGGTAGTTTAATTTCTAGATAAACATCTCCAGATTTCAACTTCTTCTGAGCTGTTTTCTCGTCCATAAACTCCCATTTAACTTGGTGGTCTTTCTTTAAAGTACTAACCACCTGTTCACCCATGTTAATCACTTCGCCATTACTTTCAATGGTCTTATCTTGATTAACAACGGCAACCGGAATGTTTTTAGTGGCATTTGTTTGTTCGTATTGAATAAAATTAAAGATTGCAATCAGCAAAGCTGCTGGAATCAAACAAGCAAGTACCACGTACGCAATCCGTTTACCACGGGCACTCCCGAAATTACTAAACATCTGATATCCTCCGTTCAAACTTAGAAACATTTCATAACCTTTTATTAATGTCATGAACCGTTTATTACTTTACCCGTTACCCCGGGTGAATGTCAACCCTTTACATCAGGACGCATTAGTGACTCGTTCTAATAGTTGCCACTATCAACAATTTGTCAGTCTTGATATCACTATGCTCGATAAATTCATAAAATCGACATAAAATACGAATAATAAATTCAAATTTATTTTGAATGTTTGGGAAAATGAGAGTTTTTTAATAATTGGACTATCGACGTCTGTCACTTTTCGGTATAATAGGAAACAACTTATACAATAGGAGAATCGCTATGAAAATTATCATCACAGTTGTCGGAAATGACAAAGTCGGAATCGTGGCTGCTGTTAGCCAAAAATTGTCAGAACTACAAGTTAATATCATCGATATGTCTCAAACCTTGATGCACGGCAGTTTCACCATGATGCTGATGGGCGAATTAAACGCGGAAGCAGATTTTGCTTCTATTAAAAAGGAATTATCCACTGTCGGGGAACAAATTGGTGTTTCAATTCACGTTGAAAACCAAGAACTCTTTGACGCAATGCAAAATATTTAAGGAGTCTGTCCAATAATGGAAACCAAACAAATTCGCGATACCATCGCTATGATTGACGAACAACATTTAGATATCAGAACTATCACCATGGGTATCTCACTGCTTGATTGTATCGACAGTGATAGTCATAAAGCCTGTGAAAAGATTTACGATAAAATTACTCGTTGTGCTGAAAACTTGGTCCCTGTCGCTGAAGAATTAGAAAATGAATATGGTGTGCCAATTGTCAACAAACGGATTACCGTCACACCTATCTCATTAATCGCTGCGGCTGCCACTGATACAGACAGCTATGTTGAATATGCGGTCACCATGGAACGAGCTGCAGCCAGCCTAGGCGTAGACTTAATTGGTGGCTTTTCCGCCCTTGTTCAAAAAGGATATCAAAGTGGTGATCGAAAGCTGATTGCTTCAATTCCAGATGCGTTGATGGCTACTTCGAGAGTTTGTAGTTCAGTCAATGTCGGATCTACTAAAACTGGAATCAACATGGATGCCGTCGCTGAAGTTGGTGAAATGGTCAAAGCCTTAGCTGATAAGAGTCCATTAAAATGTATGAATTTTGTTGCTTTCGCCAACGCGGTTGAAGACAATCCATTCATGGCTGGTGGTTTCCACGGTGTTGGTGAGGCCGATTGCGTCATCAATGTCGGAATTAGTGGTCCAGGGGTTGTCAAACGTGCACTCGAAAAAGTCCGCGGTAAATCTTTTGATATTGTGTCAGAAACCATCAAAAAGACTGCCTTTAAAGTAACTCGCATTGGGCAACTGATTGGAACACAAGCATCTGAACGTCTGAATGTACCTTTCGGGATTGTTGATTTATCATTGGCACCGACTCCTGCTCCAGGCGATTCTGTTGCCGAAATTTTAGAAGAAATAGGACTTGAGAGTGTGGGTGCTCCAGGCACTACCGCTGGCCTCGCTATGCTAAATGATGCCGTTAAAAAAGGTGGAATCATGGCTTGTGAACACGTTGGTGGTTTATCAGGTGCCTTTATCCCTGTCTCTGAAGATGCTGGGATGATTAAAGCCGCCGAAAATGGCAACTTAAATATTGAAAAACTAGAAGCAATGACTGCAGTTTGTTCTGTTGGTTTGGATATGATTGCGGTCCCTGGTAAGACGACTGCATCCACAATCAGTGCCATTTTGGCTGACGAAGCAGCTATTGGTGTGATAAATAACAAAACGACTGCCATCCGGGTCATCCCCGTACCTGGCAAGGACGTTGGCGAAGAAATTGACTTTGGTGGCTTATTCGGCCGAGCACCTATTATGCGTGTTAATCAAAGTTCTCCTGCTGCCTTCATTGGTCGCGGTGGCCATATTCCTGCACCAATTCATTCATTTAAAAACTAGTGTGTGAGCATGAGCGGTCAGACATTGAGTATTAATAGAAAAGAATCATGATGGCTGCACTTTGCCATTATGATTTTTTTTAATTAAGTGAAATGTTTACTCTTGTGAACATGATTAAACTAGTGTGTGAACATAACCAGTGTACTTTTGAGTAACCCATTTTTTTAATTTTTCAATAGCTTGTTTAACTTGAAAACTACAAGTCACTTGTATATATTTGTATGTAAAAAAAGAACCAGCTGAGTCCATAGCCGAGTCCCTACCTAATATAGTGTCACTTTGTTGGAGTAGTCGTTTATACGACTACTTTATTTTTTAACACCTATTTAGAATTTTATCGATATAGTATTGACTTTTTAACTATTTCAGGCTATTATCTATTTAGAAATAATTCTAAATAGTTTGGATGAGGAGGTCATGGAATGTCATTAAACGAAACGTTGAAAGCCATCTCAGATCCTGTCCGTCGTCAAATTTTAGAAAGTCTAAAAAACCAAAGTCAATCTGCTGGTGAAATTGCTGCACAGTTTGACTTAAGCCAAGCAACGGTGTCTTACCACCTTAAACTACTGACCCAAGTTGGACTCATTACGAGTCGGAAAGAAAAAAACTGGATTTATTATGATTTAAACATCAGTGTCTTCGAGGAAATATTAGCCTGGATTTATAACTTTTCAAAAGGCCCTGAATCAAGCAACTCTGAGGGAGGTAAATAACATGAAAACAATCAAGCAACTAATCATCAGTGGCTTAATTATTTTAGTCCCAATGATATATGGAGTTTCTGTTTATTCCGAATTACCAACTAAAATGGCCACCCACTTTGGCATTGATAACACTCCTAATGGCTTTATGAGTCGTTCATTTTTCATTTTTGGTTTACCATTATTAATGCTGCTTGTTCAGATCCTTTGTACCTACACCATGGTATACGCAGCTAAAAATAAACCAGCCAGTCGTTTTCAAGAAGTTGTGGCTTGGGTTATTCCCGTCTTCACCGTCATTTTGTATCCAGCCACGATTCTTTACAATCTGGGTAATGAAATTGACTTCTGGCGACTCACCGTCACGATTGTGTCTCTGGTCTTCATCATCACCGGTAATTACCTTCCAACCTTCAATGGCGAACGAAAACAAGATAAACGTTGGCGTGGAGCACAGTTTCCGGTGGGACGAGTCTTATTTTACGGTGGCATTTTGTTATTAATCAGTATCTTTTTCAACCCAATTTTGTCAGTTGTTCTGATTGCCGCCATCATTATTGGCATTTTTGCAGTCATGTTAATTGCGAAACCGCATAAATAAGGATATTTAAAAAGTTGGACCAATCGGTTCAACTTTTTTTCATTTCTATAAGTGTTCAGCCACGTAGGTACCAAAGCCACTAGTACTTAGTGCTTTTGTTTCATCATCAGTAAAGTCTGCAGTCACGTGTCCACCGCTGATTGCATCAGCAATTCCACCACGAATTAACTTACCAACTTCTGGCCAGCCAATATAATCAAACATCATGGCCCCAGATAAAATAATCGAGGTTGGGTTCAATTTATTTTGACCAACGAATTGAGGGGCCGTGCCATGCGTAGCTTCAAAAATTGCATGTCCTGTTTGATAGTTAATATTGCCACCAGGGGCAATTCCAATCCCGCCTACTTGGGCCGCCAGGGCATCAGAGATATAATCACCGTTCAAATTTAAGGTAGCGACCACTTCAAAATGCTCAGGGTACAGCAACGTTTGTTGGAAAAAGTTATCCGTGATAATGTCATTGACCATCACTTTGCCAGCGGCTTTCGCAGTATCCCAAGCTTGATCAGCTGCGACTTTACCGTCTCGTTCTTTAATAGAATCGTACTGAGGTGTTGTAAAAGTTTGGTCAGCATAATCTGATTCGATTAGCTCATAGCCCCATTTTTTAAACCCACCTTCCGTTTTCTTCATGATGTTACCCTTATGAACCAACGACAGCGTATGTTTATTATTAGCCAAAGCATATTCCATTGCCGCTTTCACCAGGCGCTGAGAGCCCTCAATCGAGACCGGTTTAATTGCAAAAGCCACTGAATCGGGGAAACGGACCTTGTCAATTTGATTTTGATCCTTGAGCAATGCCTTGATTTGATCTGCTTCTGGTGTATGCACATCTGCTTCAATGCCCGCATAAATGTCTTCTGTATTTTCGCGGAATACATCAATGGCCACATTTTCCGGGTGCTTAACCGGCGAAGGCGTTCCAGGATAAAATTCAACTGGTCTAAAACAAGCATAGAGGTCCAATTTTTGGCGTAAAGTTACGTTAATTGAACGATGACCTACTCCAATCGGCGTCGTCAGCGGACCTTTAATACCAACTAAATATTCTTTTAAGGTTGCTAAAGTTTCATCTGGTAACCATTGACCAGTTTGTTTAAATGCCACTTCACCAGCTAAAATCGGCTTCCAGTTGACCGCTTTTTGCCCGGAAAAGGCCTTCTTTACAGCTTCATCAAAGACTTCTTGCGCCGCTCCCCAAATTTCTGAACCAATTCCGTCTCCTTCAATAAATGGAATCGTTGGATGATCTGGTGTTAATAACACACCATTTCTCATTTCAATTTTCTCGTCTGCCATGTTAAACTTCCTCACTTATGATTTAGTCGCACCAAAATCCACGACTTTTTTTGTCACGGATGCCGTATCTTGTGCTTTGATTGGGCCAGTGTAATGATGCATCTCACCAACATATTCTGATGATGGGCGAATTAATGTGCCATCCGTCTGTTGCTCAATAATATGTGCCATCCAGCCGGTGGTACGACAAGCGGCAAACATCATCGTAAAGGTCGAACTATCCAGGCCTAGGCAATGGTAAATCACGGCCGTGTAGTAATCGACATTGGGATATAATTTGGTTTTTTCAAACATATAATTAGCAATCTGTTCTTCCAAATCAAAATACACTGAATTATTCGTAGTTTGTGCCATTTTTTCAGCAATGCCACGCAAAATTTTAGCCCGTGGATCTCCATGCTTATAAATGCGATGGCCAAAGCCCATGATTTTTTTACCAGCGGCAATTTGTTTTTCAATGTAATCAATCGGTTTAATGCCTGTTTCGCGAATCTCCGCCAACATTTTGAAAACTTGTTCATTTGCTCCACCATGCAGTGGTCCTTTTAAAGCACAGACGGCAGCCGTCAAACAAGAATAATAGTCCGCTTGCGTTGAAGCGACTACCCGTGCGGTAAAAGTCGACGCATTAAATTCATGGTCAGCATGTAGCACCATCACCGTTGAAAACATTTTTACGTACTCTGGGCTTGGTCGCTGTCCAGTAAATAAATACATGAAGTTTTCGACGACACCCCAGT
The DNA here is from genome assembly GCF_005405445.1 of Paucilactobacillus nenjiangensis. Lineage (GTDB taxonomy): Bacteria > Bacillota > Bacilli > Lactobacillales > Lactobacillaceae > Paucilactobacillus > Paucilactobacillus nenjiangensis. The sequence continues at coordinate 30,717 of NZ_BJEB01000001.1, read as the reverse complement.
CTTCGTGAACTTCCATCAATTTTTGATTGTCACGTAACCGGATAATCGCAGCAATTGCGGTCAGCATTTTCGCCAAAATCACTGGTGGTTGATCCAAGCCATCCTCATTATGAGTCGTTCCCAACAATGAAACAGTCGTTCGTAAAATACTCATCGGATGCTGTGGTTCTTTAGCCACTTCTTTGATCAAACGAATCGTTTCATCTGGTAACTTCATTTCACTAACCAACAATTTCCGTAAGTCTTGGACTTGTTCAACGGTTGGAGTTTCTTGATGCCACAATAAATACACGACTTCTTCAAATGAAGCATCCTTCAGTTCTTGAATTGGATAACCACTATATGTTAACTTTGCGTCTTTTGTCGAGCTGATTTTGGTTTCTGAAATTACAACTCCTGCTAATCCTTTGGGTAGGTCCATATGCTCACCTCATATTTTCTATGTGTCTTCCTCTACGTCTTATTTTTTTGTGCAATTATTAACAAGTAAGAGTGCACCACGAGATTGTAGTGTGGTTACCTGAGATATGGTGTTCTAATCGAGGCTGGTTGCACTCTTTTCTTTTACAATTAATGGCAATATGCCACCATTTTCATAGTATTCCCAGTCTTTTGGTGTATCAAAGCGAAGTTTGGTATCAAATTCGACTTTTTTGGTATCTTTAGTGGCAATTACGTGGGCCGTCGTTTGATTAAGCTTGATATCAAATGTTTCGGTACCATCAAGTCCAAGACTTTCAGCCGTATCACCATTTTGATATTCAAGAGGAACAATTCCCATCATGACCAAATTAGAACGGTGAATTCGTTCAAAACTTTCGGCAATAATCGCCTTCACACCCAATAACTTAACCCCTTTGGCGGCCCAATCACGTGAAGAACCCATCCCGTAATCTTTACCAGCCAAAATCACTAATGGCGTTTGATCCTGTTTATACTGCATTGCTGCGTCAAAAATCGTCGTTTCTTGATTGGTTGGTAAATAACGGGTAAAACCACCCGTTTTATCCGGGACAAGTTGGTTACGTAAACGAATATTTGCTAACGTCCCACGCATCATGACATCATGGTGACCGCGACGTGAACCATATGAGTTAAATTCTTTGATTGACACTCCTTTACTAGCTAAATATTTACCAGCTGGCGTGGTTGAACCGATGAAACCTGCTGGAGAAATATGGTCAGTCGTGATGGAATCACCAAAGCTCGCCAGTGCACGCATATCATCGAATTCACTTGGTTGGCCTTCTTGTTGTTCAAAGAATGGTGGTGACGCAATGTAAGTTGATTGATCATCCCATTCATAAGTGACTGATGATGGTGCTTGTAAAGCGTTCCATGTTTCGTTCTGTTTTAAAATAGACGAATAATTATCTGAGAATTGTTCAGGCTTAATGTACTCGGTGGCGATTGCGTCGACATCTTCATCGGCTGGCCACAAATCAGTCAAATATACTGGCGTGCCATCTGTGCTAACACCAACTGGTTCAGTGGTAACGTCAATATCAAGCGTTCCCGCTAAAGCGTAAATCACTACTAGTGGAGGTGAAGCCAAATACGTATCTTTGACAAGCGGATTCACCCGCCCTTCAAAGTTCCGGTTACCACTTTCTACCGCCGCAATTGGATAAGGTCTGTCCACGACACTTTGTTGTAATTCTTCTAACAACTGGCCGGAATTACCGATACAAGTCGTACAACCATAACCAACTAAGTTAAAACCGATTGCATCGAGGGAATCTTGTAAGCCAGCCGCTTTCAAGTAGTCAGTTACTACCCGTGAACCAGGAGCAAAAGACGTCTTGACGTATGCGGGCACCTTTAGCCCAAATTCAACCGCTTTTTTAGCAATTAATGCCGCGGCAATTAGAACTTGTGGGTTTGAAGTATTAGTACAACTGGTAATGGCCGCAATGCCTAATGATCCTGGGCGAAGCGCAAAGTCTTGACCCGCAACTTGTACTGGATAGGCAGCCATGTCTCGCCGGTCCTCAAACTGTGCTGGTAAGTTCGCCAATTTCACAATATCTTGTGGACGACTAGGTCCAGCGACACTACTTTCTACGGTACTTAAATCTAATTCTTCAATTTCACTGTAATGTCGACTACTATCAGTGCTTTCGTCATAGAAGAAGTGGTTAGCTTGTGAATATTCTTCCACCAAATTAATCAACTCATCTGGGCGACTCGTCAATTTCAAATATTCTAGCGTTTGCTGATCAACCGGGAAGAAGCCACAGGTAGCCCCATATTCTGGTGCCATGTTCGCAATTGTTGCCCGATATGCCAGTGGTAAATGCGCCAAGCCGGAGCCATAATACTCCACAAATTTGCCCACCACTCCATGATTACGCAGTTGATTCGTCAACGTTAAGGCCAAATCAGTCGCCGTCACGCCTGGATTCAATTTGCCAGTTAACTTAACCCCAACGACACGTGGCATTGGCATAAATGATGTTTCGCCCAACATACTTGCTTCAGCTTCAATTCCGCCAACGCCCCAGCCCAGCACTCCCAGGCCATTAATCATGGTTGTATGCGAATCAGTACCGACCAAAGTATCTGGAAAAGCTTCGAGTTCGCCATTCTCATTTTCTTTGGTGCGAATGACTTGAGCTAATCGTTCCAAATTGACCTGATGAATAATTCCAGTATCAGGTGGAATCACGGTCAAATTATCAAAACTACCTTGCGCCCACTTCAAGAACTTATATCGTTCTTCATTACGTTCAAATTCTTTTTCAATATTATAGTCAAAGGCCAAGTCATCCCCAGAGCGGTCGACTTGTACCGAGTGGTCAATGACCAAATCAACGGGGACTTCGGGATTAATTTTTTGAACATCCCCACCTTGTTCTGCCAATGCATCACGCATGGCGGCCAAATCAACCAGTGCAGGCACCCCTGTAAAATCTTGTAGAATCACACGTTCAGGATTGTAGGATACGTCTTGGTCATGATGTTCATCCCAATTAACAAACGTCGTTAACGCCGCAATCTTTTCAGCATCATTACCGGCACGGCGTAAGGCCGCCTCTAACAACACTCGAATCGTATATGGCATTGATTCCACCGAAGCACCATGATCAGCTAAAAAAGCTGCGATATTTGCAAAATGATACGTTTTTCCATTAATCTCAAATGTCTTTTGTAACGAATCTGTCGCCAAATAATCCACCATCTTTCCCGAAATTTATGTATGAGTCGACAAGGTTACTAAGTCGTGTCACCCAATTATTAAAACTTTTTAATCTTATTTTAATTTTTTGTAACTAATAATACCCTAAATCGGAACTTGTGCATCGTCAAGCAAATTCAGGGTTTATTCGCCAATTGCATTGCAAAACAAAGTGGACAACCATCACAAACTTAATTTTATTAAGTCAATTTTTTTAATATTTGAGTTAATTGACAACTGACATGTTTATGTAAATTAGGACAAAAATATCTCATAATGTAGCAAAAAAATACTTCATCATTATCCGACGAATAATTAATGAAGTACTGAAATGTTAAGTTTTTTGACTACTACTATTTTCAATTAATAAGAAGGTAAAGACTGAACCGAGGACAATAATGTTTCCCACAATTGTCAGTCCAGTGATTGATTCACCGAGCAACAAAGTGGCCAGGATGGTGGCACCCACCGGCTCACCCAGCATACTCATCGAAATGGTCGTGGTATCAATGTAATTCAACAGATAATTGTAAATCACATGCGCTAAGGTTGGGACGACCGCCAACAACCAGAAGATTCCCCACTCTCTGGGTGCAAAGCCAGTCATCTGTTGTTGAGTGATCAAGTTAAAACAGTTCAGCGTGATGCCGGCTACTAAAAATACCACGAAACTATATAACCAGTGCGTTACCTTGAGCATCACTTGCTGACCGACCATCATATACGTCACCAACGCAATCATACACAATAACGACAGTCCATCCCCAATCATCGTCGCCACTCCATGGCCAAAGTCCCCCCATCCCACCAAGCAGATTCCAATCAAGGAGACCCCAATCGTCACCATCGACGCCAAATTTGTGCGCTTTCCAAACACCAAAAATTCCGCCACTAAAGCCACAATTGGTTGCAAGGCAATGATAATCATCGAGCTCGCAACCGTCGTCAGCTTCAATTATTCAAACCACAGCCCAAAATGACAACCCAATAAAATCCCGGCAAATATTAGCCGGCCCCATTCAGCTTTGCGTAACGTCAACAGCTCTTTACGATACCGATACGCAATTGGCAACAATAATAGGCTCGCAAAATACATCCGATACATACTAATCGTCGTCGCTGGTGCATTGGACCACTTCACAAAAATCGACGCAAAGGAAGTCGCGATAATTGAAATAATTAATAAAAAATTGGTTTTAGCTTTCATTTTTAATCCTTCAAATCGTTATTAATATCTAAAATCAAAGGTAAGTGATCCGAGTAATCTAAAAACTCCCTATTACCGATTTCTAAATGATACCCATCGTTTTCTGGTACATACGAATAATCAATATGATATGGTTGTAGCTCGTTTCGATGTAGGAAGAAAGTAGGCTGTGTTTCTTTCCCAAATTGTTCTCCAGTTTGTGTATGGTAAGCATATATGTGATTAACTCCGTTCATTAAGTGATTAAAAAAGCTATGAGTCCGTCGACCGTGCTTTTTGTCCCAAATAACACTACTATTGAAATCTCCAATAATTATTGTATCTTTAAGATTATTCATATGTAACTGAGTGTATGTGCATAAATCCTCTATATAACCATGTTTGGTCCAGACACATAATATTTTCTTATCTTGAAAACAGATTGGCAAGTAGTAATCCATATTGTAGTCATTCCAATCTTGTTTCGTAAACTTGTCTTTATTGGAATAAATCAATAATCCCTTGATATCACCATCCTGTTTTAAATACATAATGTTTTTATGGGTTTCTCGAAAGGTTGTAAATTTATCATTATTTATATCTCGGCACTCAGCTACGATACATAAATCTGCCGAAATCTCATCTAATTTTGAATACTTCTTTTGAAAACCATCATTGCAATTCCAAAATACGATTTTCATTTTAAATCACCCCGTTTTTTATCCAAACATAAAGAAGTCACCATTGCTAGTGACTTAGGTAAATTATATGATTCAGTTGGTATTACACAAGGGTTATTTTTGATTCAGTTGGCGATATTTAGTCATAAACTTCTTTGCCATTGCGGTAACCCCGGCATAATCGTCCGTGTCAGCTGGTTTCAACAAATTACCACCAGCACCTAATGCAACGACGCCGGCATTAATCCATTATTCCATATTGTCTAGGCTCACACCACCAGAAGGCATAATACTCAATTGTGGCATGGGTGCCATCACTGCTTTGACCATCGATGGTGAAGCTTCCGCCCCTAGAAACATCTTAACAATATCCACGCCGGCTTCCAGGGCAGTTTTTATTTCTGTAATAGTAAACGCACCTGCCAAGTAAGGAACTTGATACAAGTTAGCCATCTTCGCCGTTCCTTCATCAAACAAAGGGCTAACCAAAAACTGAGCACCATCATTAATGGCCAAACGTGCCGTCACAGGTTCTAGCACTGTCCCAGCCCCAATAACGACGTCGGTCTGCGCATACTTAGCGGCCAGTTGACTAATTACTTGATCCGCCTGTGGAACTGTAAAAGTCAGCTCAATTCCCTTAATTCCACCAGCAACTAACGCTTCAACCACTTTGATGGCCTTGTCTGCAGTCTCTGCTCCAACCACCGCGATAATACCTGTATATTTAATTTGACTTAATGTTTCAAATCTTTTCATCAGTTTATCTCCTCTTGTGTTTGACTAAGTAACTTAACTACGTGAACAGTATAAAGCAGTAATTCTTGCAAATAGATCAACTAAAGAAGACTACCTTGAAACTAAAAGTTACAACTGTATCATTAAATACTGTTACAATTATCTTGAGGTGAATGACAAATGGACACTAACGACTTAAAAATATTTACAACAACTTATGACAATCACTCTTTTTCAGCGGCATCTGAGAAACTTTTCATGTCGCCGCAAGGAGTCGCCAAAGCCATTAATCGGATAGAGGCGGATTTATCGGTGCAATTATTTATGCGCTCAAAAGCTGGCATTAAACCTACTGCATACTCCCATAATTTATATAATAAAGCGACCGAACTAGAGTTAATGTTTCAAAGTATCAACGCACCCACGGACGATACGCGACTCGCCAATGAGATTGTCAGTGTCTTTTCAACTTACGGATTCTTATCTTTTTTAGGTTTCAATTTCTTTCAAAGCTTTCAAGCGGACCATCCCGAGACAACTTTAAATTTGGTAGAATTCCCGGATTCGGCATTGCGAAATATGTTAAATGATCACCACGCCAACATTGGATTCATTAACGGTCCGATTGATTTAAAAAAATACGATGGTTTTTTTGTCGCCCGTAATCATTATCGCATTTTGGTCTCGCCAGACAATCCGTTATACCAACATCCATCTCTCACTTTTGCTGACTTGAATGGCCAAGCTCTCGGTATTAAAGGAAAAGAATATGATATCTACAATCGTCATTTGAATAAGTTGATCAATCGCCATACGGTCCCCGCCAGCTACTTTGAGACTTCTGAAGATACTTTTTTACTTGAATTTGTCGCACAAAATTTAGGTGTGGCAATTATTCCTGATTTCCAAGTCGAGTTACCACAATTCGCAGACTTTATCCAAGCCCACAATTTGGCATCCAAAGAGCTAACCGGGGTCGAATTTATGCGTGATATTTACTTCGTCCAAGTTCTCGATGCCACCCTGTCACCAGGTGAACAAGCTTTCCGTGATTTTGTACAAAAATTAGTTGCAAAAAATAATAGTTAACTTGAACTTATTTCTTTTGAATCGTAGCTGTAGTTCGGGTTACAATGAAAGTGGTCAATTGAATGACTATACTAAAAACACGAGGAGAATTAATATGTCAGATTTATACAATTTAGAGGGTAAAGTTGCGATTGTCACTGGAGCATCTTCTGGTTTAGGGGCAGATGCCGCTCGTGCCTATGCCAAAGCTGGTGCCGACGTCGCTTTATTTGCCCGTCGTGCAGAAAAACTTGAAGCCGTTGCCAAAGAAATTGAAGCCATGGGGCGCAAAGCTCTTCCGGTTTCAGTTGACGTTTCCAATGAACAACAAGTCAAAGATGGCGTGCAAAAAGTTGTTGATACATTTGGCAAAGTCGATATCTTATTAAATGACGCTGGGGTCGCAGTTCCTGGTGGTGTGGAAGATCTTACCGAAGAAGCCTGGGATCAAGGAATGGCCATCAATGTTAAGGGGCCTTTCTTAATGAGCAAGTACGTAGTTCCATTGATGCGTAAAGCTAAATACGGCAAGATAGTCAATATTGCATCAGTAAACGCCATTATTGCTGATAAAGTACCAGTATTATGGCGTCATAATTACAACGCTTCTAAAGATGGTGTCCGTGGTTTAACCCTTGGTATGGCCGCATCATATGCTCAAGATAATATTACGGTCAACTCAATTGGCCCTGGACTATTTGAAAGTGAAATGACAGAAAATACCTTGTTTAAAAATGAAGGTTTCTTAGCTGCCTACAACGCAACTACCCCGGCTTCACGTCCTGGTAAACGCGGTGAATTAAATGGCACTATTTTATTCTTTTCATCTGACGCTTCCAGTTATGTCACAGGACAATACGTTGCCGTTGATGGTGGTGCATCAATCGTTTAAATTAAATAATATGGTAAACAAAAGCAGCTAAACAATTAAGTTTAGCTGCTTTTTCGTATGCACCCAGTAGGAGTCGAACCTACAACCTTCTGATTCGTAGTCAGACACTCTATCCAGTTGCGCTATGGGTGCAAATTAGTAACAAAGCGGAAGACGGGATTCGAACCCGCGACCCCCACCATGGCAAGGTGATGTTCTACCACTGAACTACTTCCGCAAATGCTTTGTTATCGGCCATCCGACTTAAAGTATATTACGCTATAACTTCAATTCTGTCAATGCACCTTCACCATTTTGTTCGAATTTTGTGAATCGCCAGTGATAATGTCTTAAATAATTGGTAAACGAAAATGTCTCGATTTTATTAAGATTCTCTGGCATCATGTTTTTCACAAATTTACGATGAAAAATCAAAAAATTGCATCTAATAAAATGTAATTGATATTTATTTACGTATTTATATAGTGAGTGGCTAAAAACCGCTACCTAATACATTAGTGTCACATAGCAGACCTATACAACCAACTTTATATGTTAGGGGGTCTGAATGGTGAAAACTAAAGAAAGGTCACTTTGTGAATTGGACTATTTTAAATTGTTCAATGACACATGTCAGATGATTATCAACGTGGTCAAACGATAATCATCCTGATTACAGTGTTAAGAAGAGAGTATTGCACCCGGCGTTCAAATTCGGAGCAATAACGAAAAACAAAGCAAATTGTTTTGAATTTTAAAATGATTTGCTTTGTTTAAGTTAGGTGACGAAGTTGCTGGGTAAAACACGATTAAAAAAAATAAAGTAGCCGTTTAAACGGTTACTCAAGCAAAGTGACACTATATTAGGTAGGGAATCAGCTGTGCCATCAGCTGGTTCTCTTTTCACATACAAATATATACCAGTGACTTATAGTTTTCAAGCAAACCCAAGTTATTCAAAGAAAAGTGTGAATCGTCGGCGAAAATGTCTCGATTTCATTTAGACAAAAAATACTACTTCAACAAGAATCGACTTAAATCGTCACTTTATAAAAGAAAGCACACTCTCATTAAAATCTCATAATATAAGTCAAAATCTCAAGCAAACTTTATTATCCATTGAACTTTTCTCAACCAATTGAAGTATCTGCCATACCCGTGTAACATTGTCCCTACTCGATTAAGAGAAGAGGAGGACTAAATTATGAATACAGCACCTGCACCAAGAAGCGAACGAAAAATTGCGACTAATATTCTTAAAGGATCATTGGGAAACATGGTCGAATGGTTTGATTGGTACGTTTATGCTTCGTTCGCAATTTATTTTTCCGCAGCATTTTTCCCATCAGGGGATAAAACGGCTGAATTACTTTCCACAGCAGCAGTCTTTGCAATTGGATTTTTCATGCGCCCACTTGGCTCATTCATTTTTGGCCGGTTCGCCGATCGTCATGGTCGCCGTACGGCACTCACGTTATCAGTTATTATTATGGCCAGTGGTTCACTAGTAATTGCAATTACTCCAGGATATGCCACTATCGGCATCTGGGCACCAATTATTTTAGTCATTACCCGCTTGTTTCAAGGATTATCACTGGGTGGTGAATACGGGACTTCTGCCACCTACTTGTCTGAAATGGCATCCCCTAAAAAGCGTGGTTTTTATTCATCGTTTCAGTATGTCACATTAATATCTGGACAACTTTTGGCACTATTGGTTCAGATTGTCTTACAAAATGTACTCACCGATGCTCAAATATACCAATTTGGTTGGAGAATTCCGTTTGTGATTGGTTCCTTTGGCGCTTTAATTGTACTCTGGCTCCGGCTCACCATGGAAGAATCAGATCAATTTAATGACGTAAAGGCCAAAAAAGAAAAGAAGGCCGGCACATTAAAATTACTCTTCCAATACCCTCGTCAATTCTTCACTGTCGTTGGGTTAACCTTTGGCGGTACGATTGCCTTCTATGCTTATACGACCTATCTTCAAAAATTTATGATTAACACGACCGGATTAGACAAAAAGGTGGTTACCTTAATTAACTTTTCTGCCTTACTCATTATGTTAATCTTACAACCTATTTTTGGCGCATTGTCAGATAAAATTGGTCGTAAACCGTTACTCCTTTGGTTTGGGGTTGGTGGCACCGTCTTTACCGTCCCAATTTTTAAACTTCTATCAAATACGAATTCAAACTTTGTCGCTTTCCTATTGATGTTGGCCGGGGTCGTGATTGTTTCTGGCTATACTTCTATCAATGCAATTGTGAAGGCCGAACTATTCCCAACTGAAATTCGAGCACTTGGCGTTGGTTTCCCCTATGGACTCACAGTAGCCATCTTCGGTGGAACGGTTGAATACGTGGCTCTGTGGTTACGTCAAGCTAGCCTTGAATCGCTATTCTTCTATTACGTCGCTGCGGCGGCACTGGTTTCATTGATTGTTTACTGGAGAATGCTCGAAACTTCAGAATCATCACACATTGATAAACCAGTTGAAAACACAACACCAGAGGTTCATTAATCCAAAAAACGATACCATCAAATTTAAATGATGATATCGTTTTTTACAGTTTAATAATACCTAATTTCTTGGCTTTAGCGACCGCTTCTGCACGGGTTTCAACCTGTAATTTGCTATAAACTGACGTTAAATGAACCTTAATTGTTCGTTCACTGAGATGCATTTGATTGGCAATTTCTTGATTATGCAAGCCTTGAGCGACTTGATTCAAAACTTCAAATTCACGGTCAGTTAATGTGATTTGTTCTTCAGCCGTTGCAGTCGGTGACAAAGCTTTCGCAATAATATTAGGATCTAAACTCACCTGATTATTGACGGCGCCACGAATTGCACTCGTGATTAACTCCTCATCTGAATCTTTCAAGAGAAAGCCTTTAGCTCCGAGTTTGAGCGCCTCTTGAATTGGCCCCTGGTCATCAAAGGTAGTTAACATCACTACCGGTACCGAGTTGCCTATTCGTTTAAGTTCAGTCAACATTTGAATGCCGTCCATCTCTGGCATGCGAATATCGGACAACATTAACCACACTGGTAACATCCAAAGTTCCACCAAGTGAGATGGCCCGTTCTTGCATCCCCTGCATTCCGTAGTGTCCCTTCAGATTAGGTTTTTCCAAACTAAAACCTGCACCAAAATCAATAATTTGGAGGACGAACATTGCATCCTTAATATCTGACCGAATAATTACTTCCTTAGCATCAGTGTGTTTCTCTACATTGTTCAAGGCTTCCACTACAATTCGCACGATTTCAGTCATTTGTTCTTGTGAGTATTCGGGTACATCTTTCAAACTGTTTTGAATTTTAAGTTGATGTCCCTTTTGGAAAGCATCAAATAGCATCGCTAATCGATCTGAAAGGTTATCATATTGAATCGTGCACAGTTCAGACAATAATTCTCGCGATTCTTTCAGTGATGAGCGACTGGCCGCACTGGTTTCCGTCAAAATTTCTCGGACTGCCGTCAAATTACCTTTGTCCATGTTCTTCACGGCAGCACTGAGTTGTAAACTAATCCCAGCTAATTCTTGAGTTAGCGTATCGTGTAAATTTCGAGCAACTCGTTGCCGTTCGGCCTTAACCGTCACTTCTTCAATTTGCGAATAGGCCACTTTTAATTCATCCACTAAATCCTCAGCTCGGTTACGTTCCTCCACGGCTTTTTGATAAATCCGATAGAAATACCACGCCGCAATACCCATGAAAATGAGTGATTGCAACACCAGTAATCCTCGGATAGTACTCGACAACAGTGCATAACTGACAATTAATGCCGAGTAAATACAGATAATGCTAATCAAAATTTTCCGAGGTCGTGAGAAAATCACAATTGACTCAATCAGCAGAATTGTAAACAAGCCAATCATGTTGACAATGAAAATTCCGTTGACTAAAAAATTAAGGTTTTCGGTGCGACAGCCACAATGCGTGGGCTCAACCAAATCATCGTGAGTTGGTAAATGATACAGATACCCATCAACGTGGCTTGAATTGCCAATGAAAAATATGGTTTGCCTGGTAAGGCTGGGCCTAAAAAATCATTATCCGTCACCACTTGATTAACAAAGACCGCGGCAAACGAAAATACCAACATCACAATCAACATTGGTATTCTCACGCTTTTGATAGCTTTACTAGCACTACTTAATTGGTTTGTATCGTTCATTGACTGTCTCCCATTATTTCTGATTTGATTGTACAACAAACGATAACTAACTACTAGCTGAACTAGTCGGCACTCAAGGCATCAATTGGATTCAAACTTGCAGCGCGTCGAGCTGGCAATTAAGCGGCAATTAATGAAATGGCTAACGCTGAGATAAACGTGGTAACCACATTACCAAAGCTAATTTGCACAAAACTATAATCTGCTATTGAGCTGAGCATGAAGTTAATCCCGACTCCGAGTCCAAACGCTAACGCCGTGGCTAATGTGGCACTCACTACCCCGATAATCAGTGATTCACTGATGAATAAACGGCGAATATCACTCTTACTTTCACCTAAAGCTCGTAAAATTCCGATTTCTTTCGTCCGAGAACTAACTGACATAAACATCGTCACAATAATCATCAATGCTGACACGAGTAATGAAATTGCTGCAATTGCTGACAATACCATTGTTGCCAAGTTAACGTAAGTCTTGATGGTACTAATCATTGAGCCAATTGAAGTCGCTGTATATTCACGTTTGCCACTATCCTTCAATGTGTTGATTTTCTTCGTTGTTTTCGTCACATTGTTCAATTTGTTGATTTTAACGGCCACTGAAGCTGCACTCGTGTCAACGTTGCTAGCTTTCATCGCATCCGTTAAAGTTTTAGTGTTAATTGCCGTTAAGGAAGTCATCCCCATACTATTGGAAGCACTAGCAATTCCTGAAACTTTAGCTGTTGTTTTCACCGCTGCACTATTACCATCTTTGTCTGACGTGGTATATGAAACCTCAATCGTCTTGCCAACTAGACTCTTCCAATTCTTATTAATCTTCTTGGCCGATGCTTTATCGAGTAAAATCTCACCAGATCCTGGTTTAGAACCTTTAACAATAGACGAAGTGGAGCTGGTATTGGTCCAGTTTTTAAGGAAGAGACCACTGTTGATTTTGAACCAGATTGCAAAGTGACATTGGCTGCCGAATAACTTTTTTCAACCGTCGCCACATTTTTGACGTCCTTAATTTCCTTAATATCATCGTTACTCAAGGTTTTGACTTTCGTGGCTGCAGCCGAAGCAGATGGTCCAGCTGCATCGCCTGATGATTTACTATATTTTGATACCGATATCACCTGTGGACTGGCTAAATCCGTAACTTGCTTATCAATATAGCCAGAAATGCCATTCCCTAATCCAGAAAATAACATCACCGCAAACAACCCAACGGCAGTCCCAAAGACAATTAATGAATTGCGCCACCCGTTATATTTCAAATGTTTATAGGCTGTTTTGTAGCTCACCCAGGCTGGCAATAATCGTGAGGATTTCGTACTCACCTCATGACTGACCGGATAAGCGTCACGTAAATGAGTATCACCATCAATCTTTCCATCCACCATATGCACAATCCGTGTACCAGAATCTGCCACCGTTTGCGAGTGAGTGACCGCAATCACTAAGCGGCCTTCTTCAGCAATTTCATTTAAAATTTGTAGCACTTCTTGCGTGTTTTCAGCATCCAGGGCTCCGGTTGGTTCATCGGCAATGATTACTTTCGGATCACTGGCTAAAGCACGAGCAATTGCGACCCGTTGCTTTTGACCACCAGAAAGCTGATTAGGGAACTTATGAATCTGTTCCAGTAAACCAACCCTATCTAGTAATTCGGTTGCTTTCTGCTCGCGTTCACTTTTAGATAAGGTTGTCATATCCAATGGAATCAGCACATTATCTAAAATTGATAAGTGGTTAATTAAATTGTAGGCTTGGTAAATGTAACCGATAGTATCACGTCGATATGAATCTAGCGCTTTTTCATCACTGTGATTTAATTTTTGTCCGTTAACAATCACACTACCATCAAACTTACGGTCTAGCCCACCAATGATGTTCATCAACGTGGATTTTCCACCACCAGATTCGCCGAGAATGGAAACAAATTCTCTTAATTCAAATTTTAAGTCAATCCCCTTCAAAACCGGGAATTCTTCTTTACCTAAATAATACGATTTATGAATGTCTTGCAGTTCTAAATAACTCATTTAATTGTCCTCTTTAATTTAATATTTATTAACAAGGACTACTATAAAGAACCTATTGACTCTGCACATCGTCCCTCTAGGCAAACTTTGACTGCCTAGTTGGGCAATGTAGATTCTATGGTATAATCAGTTCTAATCTACTAACTAGAAGGAATTAAATCTATGAATGATATATTTCGTTATCAGCAACTTTTCCAACGAGTTGCATTTTTTTTGCTAATAATTATGGCGATTTTTGGTAATCTGCCCTTATTCATTGTCGCTAGTATCATGATTGCACTATTTTTAACACTCAAAGTTTGTATCACCACTCGCTATCCAACTAATCTGAAAGTAATTCTTTCATTTGGTTACATTGCGGTGATGGTAGTTCAAATTGTATTTATCGCTAATGCCAACGTTGATCAATACTTCTTCACTAGAATCATCGCAGCTATCTTATTGCCACTCCCATTTTTACTAGAGTGGGCGGTCATGCGAAAAAATGATGATATATTTTATTTACCATCACTCGGTGAACTAGCAACAATTAGTTTTGAACCATTTAAAGAAAATCTACAAGCCATTCATGAACAAGTTTCAAGTGTTGGCCATGTGCTGTCAGGCAACAATATTAAAGCATTGTTTAGTGATTTACACCGTCATAATTCACTCAATTACATTAATGAACGTTCGCTCGATACCGATTTCTTCGCCCGGGCCGAACAATCCTTAGATGATCCGAACTTGTATATCGTGGTTTCCAATACTGGTACTCCCGCCAGTCAATTGATTGGATTATTTACCCAAAAGCAATTTAACCATGCCAGCCTCAGCTTTGACCGTGAATTGTCGACCATTATTTCGTACAACGGTGGTGAACGGGTTTATCCACCTGGATTAAATCCTGAAATGTTATCATCACTTCACAAAAATGATGACGCAAGTATTTTAATCTACCGCCTTCCTGTCACCCGAGCACAAAAAGAAATCGTATTGAACACGATTCGTGAAATCAATACGACTGGTAGTGCGTATAATATTCTCGGCTTAATTACTAAGCGTTCATTGCGTCGCAATATCATGTTTTGTTCGCAATTTGTTTACCGCATGTTAGAAATTGCCGACGTTGCTTACTTTGATAAAAAAGCCGGTGACGTTCGACCAACCGATTTTATCGAGCTCGATTATCATCGTCAACTAAACTATGTTGATGAAATTAAATTTTAATGGCTCATTGTCATCTACAGTCCATCGTAACCAACGCGATGGTCATTTTTTTGTCCAAAAAAAAAATGACCATCATAAAATAGTCAATTCCTTTAAAGGCGTAACATGCCGACTAGAGGATTCGAACCTCCGACCCCCTGTTTACAAGACAGGTGCTCTGCCAACTGAGCTAAGTCGGCAAATATGCGGATGAAGGGAATCGAACCCCCACATCTAAAAGATACAAGAACCTAAATCTTGCGCGTCTGCCAGTTCCGCCACATCCGCAAATGTGTATTAAATTGTAACTTTTCACTATTCCGAGTGAAATGGAGGATACAGGGTTCGAACCTGTGACATCCTGCTTGTAAGGCAGACGCTCTCCCAGCTGAGCTAATCCTCCATTGTACATATCGCCATAAGACAACTATATTACTTTATCATGACCTAAAACCCTTGTCAACGGTATTCAGATACATTTCTTTGAAAAAATAATACTTTTATTTAGGCGATACGAGACAAAATTAGATAATTGATAATTCCTTTAATTTGGCATCAACCATCTTTAAAACGTGTGCCTGGGCATCTTGATCTTCAACAAAATTGTATTTGTCACCATCAATGGCCAACTTAGGGCTTTTATCATACTTGTCGAACCATTCTGAATAGCGTTGATTCAAGCTTAAGTAGTATTCATACAGACTTGGATCTTCATTAATTTGTTCGTATGAACGACCCCGTTTTTTGATGCGTTCTAGCATCGTATCAAATGAAACTTGGACGCAAATCAGCAAGTCTGGATTCTTCTTTTGTGGTACTTCGGGTAATTCTTCCATCATATTTTGCACAAGGGATTCATGAATTTCAGCTTCCGTTGAAGTTGCTCGTCCAAGGTCCGCGTTTAGCTTAAACAACAATGGATCTTCGAAAATTGACCGATCCAACACATCAGTTGGATTAGATGAGGCATTTTTAATTTCCTCTAGTCGTTTATTTAAAAAATACATTTGGAGTAAGAATCCATATTTCTTTGGATCTTTATAAAATAATGGCAAAATTTCATTGTCATCAACGGATTCATAGAAGGCTTGGCTATGTAAATGATCAGCCAGCATTTGTGTCAAGCTGGTCTTACCAGCACCAATTGTTCCAGATAATACAATCATATTCATTCTCCTCGTTCAAATAAGTCCGAATATAATTGTATCATCATATTTTAGCTTCAGAGGTTACTAGATTGTTACAAAACCAAAAACAGCGACAGACCGCTGATTAGCGACCTATCACTGTAGTTAATTATTCTTCAAATGATTCTGATTTAGTTTTAGGTGTCAAATCCACTTCTTTTAATGGAATGACGTGTGTCTTGTGACGAATTTTGTAGTAGAAATACAAGACGGCAAATAATGGCACACTCATATAAGTAATTCCAATTTTGGCCCAGTCGAGTTTTGCAAAGGCAGTTAAGTCTTGACCCACAATGACCAACACACACAATACTAAGGCTAAAATAGGCCCTAATGGGAACCAAGCAGCGTGATATCTCAGTTCACTGACCGAATGGCCCTGAGCGATGAAAGCACGCCTGAAACGCAAATGAGAGATTGCTATCCCTAACCAAGCAATGAATCCAGTTAACCCACTAGCGGCAATTAAGAATTCATAAACGCGAGGTCCAAAGATTCCTGTTAAAAAGGTTAATGCTCCAATAATGGTAGTTCCTAACACGGAATACATAGGAATTCCACGAATGTTGGTAATTTTGAAAATCTTAGGTGCATATCCTTCTAATGATAATGAATACAACATCCGGGCTGAAGCATACAAACCAGAGTTGGCTGAAGACACCACGGCGGTTAAGATAACTGCATTCATCACACTAGCAGCAGCGGCTAAACCGGCACGCTTAAAGACCAATGTAAATGGACTCATGGCGATATCAGCTTCAGATGAACCCAGCAAGTTGTGACTAGTATATGGAAGCACACAAGCAATCACGAAAATTGATAAGATATAGAAAATCAAAATCCGCCAAAAAGTTGACTTGATAGCCTTGGGAATACTAGTTTGTGGATCTTTTGATTCTCCAGCCGTGATTCCGATTAATTCAGTTCCTTGGAACGAGAATCCAGCAACTAAGAAGACTCCCAGCATTGGCGCTAACCCACCAACGAATGGGGCTTGTTTGTACGTTAAGTTTGAAAAGCCAACTGGTTTACTACCACCCAAAATGCCGACAATAATGAATAATCCGACAATTAGGAAAATCACCACGGTGACAATTTTAATGATGGCCATCCAATACTCAGCTTCCCCAAAGGTACTAACCGAAAGTGCATTAATGGCGAAAATTAAGATTAACGTGATCAAACTAAATATCCAACTAGGAACATGAGGCAACCAGAAGTTGACCACAACCCCCGCTGTCGTTATTTCTACGGCAATCGTAATTGCCCAATTAAACCAATAATTCCAACCCATCGCAAAACCTAGTGCCGGATCCACGAATTTGGTTGAATATGCTGCAAACGAACCGGTCAATGGCATATAAGTTGCCATTTCACCTAAACTGGTCATCAAGAAGAAAACCATCATCCCCATAATTGCATATGCGACTAGTGCTCCACCAGGACCTGCTTGATGGATAACCGAGCCACTCGCGATGAAGAGCCCGGTTCCGATTGAACCACCCAACGCAATCATTGAGAGATGCCTCGTCTTGAGTCCACGCTTAACTTGGTTGTTACCTGAATCTTGTGTTGCCATATTGAATCTCCTCCTTGTGCTACATACCACATTACCTGTTTGATCTAAAAGAGAGAGAATTGACATAAAATAAAAAAAGATCTCTTTGTTTGTCACGCAAACAAAAAGACCCCTATTCTTCCGGTCAAATCGTCGACAGCGCCCCGCAAATATTTTTGCGACAGTCCCTGATTTATTAGACCAGGGCCCAACAGACAACTAAAATAAGTAGTCATCCATTTCGGCATGGCACCCTTTCAACAGCTCTACGACGCTCATTCGTCTAAAGCCATCTACTGATGAGTCACGCGACCTCTTCTTTCGATATGACAAATATTATACACCATTCAGGCGAAACCTCAATAGCTTAAACGATTTTCAAGTTATCTAATAATTGTTGGCGAAAATCTTCTGGTGAGCTAATGCTTTCATTCCAGTCAATTTTCGGTACCTGCGACACATGCAATAAATTCAATAATAATTCATTCACACTGTGTTGTTTCAATGCCGCAACCCATTTTTCATCGGCTTCATCAAAAACTTGACTGATGATTTTATTACCATCTTTCACATATGAATGTATATCGGCAAAGACATTGTCAATAATGCCAGTTGGTCGATAACTTTGAATTTCACCTTCAACCGCCGTCACTAACTCATACATGGAAATTTGACTCGGTAAGCGACTGACCGTAAAACCGCCATTCGTCCCCGGAACCGAATGTACGATTTTACCCACGACTAATTTACGCATGATTTTTTTTAAATAACTAGATGATCCACCCAGACGGGTATGAATCAATTCCGACGATAGCGGTATATCTTGTTCTTGTGTCGCGAGTAACGTCAAAATGCACGCCGCCTGTTCGACTTTCTTTGTGAGTTTCAAAATGACCCCTCCATAGTTTATCAATCATTTAACATTGATTCAGACAAATAAAAATACTCTAATTGTTCATCAAATTGATCTTCACTCAGGTAACGCGGTACTTTCTTAGCTTGAAATCCCATGCGTTTCAATAACGCTTGTGATCGGACATTATCTGAATGTGCACCCGCATAAATACCAACAAAATCTGTCTCTTCAAAATACGCACTGATCAACTGTCGAAGTGCTTCGCTCATTAATCCTTGTTGCCATGAATCACGACTCAATACAAAGCCAATTTCGCACTCAAACTCTGAATACACATAGTTTAATAAATACATCCGGTAAAACACAACTAATCCGACCGCATTTCCCGATTCTTTATTTCGCAAAATATAAATTAATGAGTTTTGGGTCTTAACTAACATCGTTAAACCCATTAATTTTTCTGGCCGTGTCTCCGGTAACCGTAAGCCACTCATTAAATTGAGTTCTTGATCCTCAAACATATCTGCGACATCTGTGACATCGGTTAGCGCAAAACGATTAATTAATAATCTATTGGTCTCATACGTATCTTGCATTATAATAGCTCCTAGACAAATCTATTTTTACGAGGTACTTCAATGAATATACAAACTATCCCACTGGCAGACGATAATTACCAAACATCCGCCTCATTAACTACTTATTTTACTGACAATCAATCACAGGTTCAACCCGCTTTAGTATTTGTTCCAGGCGGTTCATATACCCATATTAGTTTGCCAGAAGCCGAAAAAACGGCCCTATATTTTGCCGAACATGGTTTTCGCTGTTTTATCCTGCGTTATAGTTTCGTGAACGAAAAATCACCTTTGCTACCAAGTCCGTTAATTGAAATTGCTAAAAGTCTCAAATTAATTCGCCACCAAGCCACCGAATGGCAAGTAGACCCTGACAAAATTGTCGTGATGGGCTTTTCAGTTGGCGGCCACTTAATAAGCTTGTACAACAATTTTTGGCACGCCCCTTGGTTAGCTGAGGCAGCCGGGGCAACTAGTGCTGAAATGCAACCCAACGCCGTCATCCTAGGTTATCCAGTCATTGATTCACAACTTGGATTCCCAAACTCAGCTGAAGTTGAAGCAAGTTGGACGGATGATCCAAGTTACTACGCTGCTCAAAAGCATGTGCACAGTACCAATGCGCCAACCTTTCTTTGGGCCACTGATGATGACCCACTGGTTCCCTCAATTAACTCAATTGAGTACAGTCTGGCCCTTTCAAAACAACACGTCCCTCAGGAATTCCACTTGTTTCATCACGGTCCCCACGGCTTAAATTTAGCGACTGAAGCTACCGCCAAAGATGATGCTCATGTGCAACCACACGTCGCTCACTGGACCACGTTAGTGCTGGAATGGTTAGCTAAAACGATTTAAAAAATGAGATTGAAGCCTAGTTATTTAGCTTCAATCTCATTTTTGTTTAAATATAATTTTTAATCGTCTGCACCTGGCATCACGATTGCCGCCACAATATAGATTAATCCGAGGGGGAAAAATCCGGTAAAGACCATTGCTGTGGCATAAATAATTCTCACAATCGCTTTATCCCAGCCATAACGCTCGGCAAAGCCTCCGCAAACTCCGGCAAGTACTTTATCTCTAGAACGATGTAATTTGTCCATGGCGCACCTCCAGTAAATTAGTTAGCTGTCCTTAGTTAAAGCATAGCACAACCACCGAACGCGTCCAAATATTTAAATCTCTGAATTAGAGACGAACTTCCATTGTTTTAAAATTGGCGCTAACCACACATACAACCATTCCGATACTTGCAACCAGGCATAAGCCAATAAAACGGCTGCAATCGTATCACTTGGGTAATGTGCGAAAAGATAAACCCGTGAAATAGCGAGTAAAATCAAGAAAATCACGAGGATAGCTTCCAAAATAAAGCGTCGTAAGCTACTTTGAATCAGTGGCACCACGATAATAAAGATGATGGCAATCACCAAAAACATACCAAAGACGTGACCACTTGGGAAACTATAACCGTCGTCACCCTTTAAATGCTGAACCGGACGGGCACGTTTCACAATTGCTTTTAAAATGTAAGCTACAATATCTCCGCCAACAATTGTTCCTAACGCCCACAATGCCGGAATTTTATACTTAAATCCCCATAGCAAGAAGGCAATAATAAAGGTATACACAATCGCCAGCTTCGGCTCTCCAAGGAACGTCACAATCGTCATTAATTTATCACGAAAGTTAGTTTGCGTTGTGGTAAAAAATCCTTGAATTAACGAATCACACAGTTGAAACACCACTGAGTTAAACATGACTAGGCACGCAAGGATAATCACGAACACGCCTGACCACAGGAATCTCTTAATTCTATCTTTGTCTTGTTCAATGAACATGGTTTGTTCCCCCAAATAATTAGTTGTCTCTATCTTAGCATACGTACCAAGGTAATCTTTCTCAACTTTTGATTAAATTCACATTTTTTTGATTACTTCAGTCCGAAAATAAGTTGAAAAGCGATGATACATTTCACCTAGCACAAATCCCATTGCCAATGCACCCGCAATGACAATCACTTGCACGCAAAATGACCACGCGGTTTGCGTATGGCCAATCGCAAAGTTTCTGACCATCTGATACGACTGCCCACCAGGAACAAAGGATACCAGACTCGGAATATTAAAAATCATCATTGGCATTTTTTTATACTTAGCGGCATACAAACTCGCCACACTGATTAAAAAGGCCGCCACTAAGTTACCAAACGCAATTCCAACACCTAGATGGCTCAGTGCAAGGTAAACACCCCATGAGCCCGCGCCAATTAAACCAGCAACGTTAAAGGCTTGATGCGGAATGTTCATAATGATTCCAAAACAAATCGTTGCGACGTACGCCATAATTAGTTGGAAGATCATATTATCAAGTATCATTATCTTCCTCCTAAATAAAGTTCAACACGACGACAATGCCGCCTGCGATTGCAACAGCTGAAATTAAAGCTTCAAACGCTCGTGCTGGTCCACTGATTAAATTACCGCTGACCAAGTCACGAACTGCGTTGGTAATCGGCACGCCAGGAACCAGGGGCATGATACTACCGATAATAATATTATCAAAATGTACCCCTAGCCCTAATTTAACCGCAACTAACGCTAAAATACCAATCACAAACGATGAAAAAAATTCACTTAAAAATTGCACTTGAAATTTATGATTAAAAAAGTAAAAAATGGCAAAGCCAATTCCGCCAATTACAAAGCCAGCGGGTGCATCGACATACTCGTGAGTAAAAATAATCAGTAAGACCGCACTCAACATTGCTGCCGCTAAAAAACGGACGAGAAATGAAAAAGTCGGCGTATCATTATCAATTCGATCTAGCAACCGCACTAATTCTGGTAAGTCAATTTCTTGTTGGGCAAATTGACGAGACAATTGATTAACTCGTGCCACCTTATCCAAATCGATGGAACGATGTTCAATACTCGCCACCTGCGCATTGGGATGGTTATCAATCGAGATTACAATCCCTGTCACTGTCACAAACATTTGTGCGTTAACTACGCCGGCATTATAAGCAATGCGCTGCATCGTATCAATCACCCGCGCCATTTCGGAACCATTTTCAATTAATATTCGTCCGGCCTGTAGACAGGCATTTAAAATATGGGTCTGTTTTTCAAAACTCATGTCCATGTAATCTCGCCACCTTTATTGTTATTCTAACCTTGCCTATTATGCACTATCTAAACGTGGTTATTCAACATAAAACCACAAAAAAACTCCCAGAACCGGACGGCTCTGGGAGATAAGATTTAATTTAAAATTAAGCCTTGTTTACGTTAACTGCTTGTGGTCCACGGTCACTTTCTTCTACGTCGAAAGTTACTGATTGGCCTTCATCAAGAGTCTTGAATCCGTCACCTTGGATAGCTGAGAAATGTACGAATACATCGTTGCCATCTTCGCGAGTGATAAAACCAAAGCCCTTATCTGCGTTAAACCATTTTACTGTTCCTTGTTCCATGTTGAAAATCCTCCTGTGCAATTGCACGTACGTTTTTTTGTAATTCATGCTCCGGTGCAAATTGGGGATATTCCAAACAATGAAACGATCGAACCAAAATTACCTTACTTAAACTACAAGATTTAGTATAGCATACCAATTTTTAAAAAGATACCTACAACTCACTACTTTATTAAGAAAACTAAGATTTTTTAATGTTTTATCAAATCGCCATCCAATTTAGCTTTATTGAACGAAAATATTGTGCGCAGCTTTGAACGAAATGCTGATTTCTGTCTCATCTGCGAGTCGTTTTACAATAACTGGCCCCTCAAATGGTTCATGTCTTAAAACAATCACTTTGGTGTTCGCGCTGACACCTAAATTATGAAGATAAGTTAACAGATCGTGATTATCAATAATTCTAGTAATCGTGATTTCTTGACCGTCTTCAATATCGGCTAAAACAATATTGGAACTTTCTGGATAATCACCGTTTTCATCAGGAATTACACCACCATGAGGACAAAACTTGGGTTTGCCAAGAAAATCATATAAAGCATCGGCGAGTTTGTCGCTCGTTTGATGTTCGAGTACTTCGGCTTCGGAATGGACATCGGCCACTTCATATTTTAAATCATCAACTAAAAATGTTTCCCATAGTCGATGCTTGCGCACCAATTCAATGGCTAATTGATGGCCCAATTGAGTTAAGGTAATCCCCGCATAAGGTTCATGAATCACTAACTTTTCTTCGACTAACTTGGTAATCATTTCTGTAACTGAGCCAGCGGCCACGTCTAACCCGAGAGCAATTTCTTTATTTGAAATTTTACGTTCTGTGCCACCCAGTTCAAAAATAATCTTGATATAATCTTCTTTCATTGGTGTCATAAGCTTGTTCCGTGACTCTCCTTAAGTGTTTTAAAAATAATAATCGTGGTGATATGTAATTGAGATATTGAATTCAAGTTGCAAATAGCATATCATAATATTTAAGTTAGGACTACCTAAAAATAATTTCAATATACATAATATTCTATTGAACCAACAATGTACATATAAACAACTTATTAATGGGGTGGATGTGGTGGATGAAGAGATTTCAGGTAAACGGTTTTTATGGGTAACGGTACTTAATTTAATTATTACTATAGTAGAAATCCTGGGTGGCTTGGTGTCCGGTAGTTTAGCACTGCTATCTGATGCGTTTCACAATTTAGGTGATTCATTATCCATCTTGCTCGGTTACTTTGCCCAATTAATCGGGAAGCGTCCCGAAACTGAACGGCAAACGTTTGGCTACCGCCGGGCTGAAATTCTCTCAGCCTTTCTCAATGCCTTATTTTTAATTATTGTTTCCGTGTTCTTATTGATAGAAGCCGTGAAACGATTCTCCAGTCCTTCCACAATTGATGGACCAGTGATGCTGGTTGTCGCTATCGTTGGACTACTCGCCAACTTAGTGTCCGCCCTCTTACTTCATAAGGGCAGCGAAGGCAGCTTAAATATCAAAGCTACCTATCTACATGTCCTGAGTGATTCCTTATCATCAGTCGGCGTAATTATCGGTGCTTTGATTGTCACAATTTGGCATATCGACTGGGTCGATCCAGTCTTAACCATTGGTGTGGCCGTCTTCATTTGTTTTGAAGCCTGGCCCATCGTGAAACAAACGATTACCATTTTAATGCAAGCATCCCCCAAGCTCGATTATCTCGCCATTCAAAATGATATCGTGGCAATTGATGATGTCATCTCAGTTCATCATATTCATGCGTGGATGATTGATGAACATCGGATTATCTTTTCCGCTCACATCAATGTGCTAGATTTACCGATTAGCGAAGTTGAACCCATCTACGCCGAAATTGAATTGTTATTAAAAGAAAAATACGGTATCGGTCATGTCACCATTCAAGCCGAAGTAGCGCGCGGTTTAGACGAAGAACTGTTTAATACTCCCGGTGACACAAATACGGAAAATTAAAAATGGACTGTAATACAAAACATTAGTTTTGTATTACAGTCCATTTCATTTCAACAAGCAAATCACTCATTAAACAGTTTGTTTTGCTGCTTGTTTTTCTTCATTATTAATAATGGTTACCATTGGAATGATGACTGGCCGGCGACCAGTTTGGGCATAGAGAAGTTTTTGCAAACGACTCACAATTGTCCGGTTCAAAGCACGTTCATCAATCTTCTTCCGACTCTTAAATGTATTTAAGATAGCCCAGAAGACTTCATGGTTGGCGGCTTTAATTAATTCTTGTGATTCGTGCATGTACACGAACCCACGTGAGACAATGTCTGGTCCAGCGACAATTTGATGGTTTTTCAAATCAACCACTGCAATTGCAGTCACGACCCCTTCTTCTGAAAGAAGACGACGTTCGCGAATTTCTGGATTTCCGACACTATCACCAACATCACGACCATCGATGTAAACATCCCCGGCTGTATCAATATGATCAGCAATGCGTGCAGTATCCTTGGTTAAGGCCAACACATCCCCATTTTCCATGGTGAAGCGATTTTCCTTAGGAATACCAGTTAATTCAGCCAATTTGGAATGAACTTCCAACATTCTAAACTCACCGTGAATTGGCATGAAGAACTTAGGCTTCATCAAACGGAGCATCAATTCTTGTTCTAGTTGACCACCATGACCTGACGCATGGATGTTATTCAAGTAACCATGAATAACCGTAGCGCCCGCTTCATCCAATTTGTTAATTAATTGGTTAACACTAGTTGTGTTACCAGGAATTGGATTACTTGAGAAGACCACTGTATCACCAGGTTGAATGGTGATTTGACGGTGAGTTCCGGCAGCGATGCGGCTCAAAGCTGCCATTGGTTCCCCTTGCGAACCAGTACACATAATCAAAACCTTTTCAGGTGGATATGAGTTGATTTCATTAGGATCAATCAACACTTCCTCTGGAATGTTCAAATAACCTAATTCTTGTCCGGCAGCAATTGCATTTTCCATGCTTCGGCCAACTACGGCAATCATGCGGCCTTGGCGCATTGCTTCATCCGAGGCTTCTCGTAAACGATAAACGTTTGAGGCAAAGGAAGCGAAAATAATCCGGCCTTTAATTTTTTCAAAGACGCGACGAATATGCACGTCAACCCATTGTTCTGACTTTGAAAATTCAGGTCGTTCTGCATTGGTACTATCTGACGCCAATAACAAGACGCCATTTTCACCCAAAGCAGCCATTTTTTGTAAGTTAGGTGATGGTAACCCACCAACAGGGGTCAAATCAAACTTGAAATCACCAGTTTCAACAATGGTTCCTTGAGGTGTATGCACCGCAACTCCTAAGGCATCAGGAATTGAGTGGGTCGTACGGAAAAATGAAACTGACATTTTGTTAAATTTCAGAATCGTATCTTCTTGAACTTCAATTAATTCAGCATTGCGAAGTAAATGTTTTTCTTCTAACTTACCTTTAATTAATGACAAGGCAAATGGACCCGAATAAATGGGAACATTGACTTGTTGTAAGAAGAATGGCAACCCACCAATATGATCTTCGTGACCATGGGTGATAACAATTGCCTTAATTTTATCTTTGTTTTCGACTAAATAAGTATAGTCTTGGATGACATAGTCAACACCCAAAAGTTCGTCTTCAGGGAATAAAACCCCGCAGTCGATGACAATAATTTCGTCTTGAAATTGCACACAGTACATGTTTTTCCCGATTTCTCCGAGTCCACCGAGTGCGTAAAACGCAACTTCATTGTTGTTAATATTTAATTTTTGCATATCTATCTAGTTCCTTTTTTTGTTTTTTATTATCTATATGTATTCCGTTTTTTGTCACGAATAACTGCTATGTTCCCAATATTAAAATGGTCTCCGCCTATTTTTTAATACGCAAAATATACTTTGTAGTGCTCCCAATCAATTTAAAATATGAAAACTTCATTTATTTATCCGCTCGTTCGTTACTTTCCAGTATATCATAACGTTTTCTAAAATGGTACTGCCCACAACTCAATGGATAAGAAAAGCAACCAACCGGAATGAGTGATTGCCTAAAGTATCTTATTTGTCATCGACTAAATGCATGGTGACCCCATCCAAATCGACAATTGCTACTAACTTTTTACCTGGTTGGTCTTCCACCGGCCCCATGTTAACAGCTGGTTTGCCATCAATCTCATCTATAGAAACAAACCGTTCCACCATTACTTTACGTAAAACCGAAATGGTTTCTTTTTGTTCATTAGCCTTTTTGACCGCAACCGGCAAGGTGTAACCCTCATCCAAAAAGTATTTGATCATCCGCACGCGTGACAGTGTCGCCATCGAATACTTACGATTTTGGCCCGTTTGGATTTGAATCGGATGAATATAGCCTTTACTTTCCCAATAACGCAATTTACTTTGAGAAACTTGTGTAACCCTTGCCAAGTCACCAATACCAAACTGCATCATTTTTTGATCAAAGACTTCTTTTAATTGTGTTGGAACTTCAATCAACTTTTTACTTCCTTTCGAATTCTAATAGTGGTATTGTATCAAAGTTGTTTTCATTTTGATAATTTATATGAACTCAGTATATATTTTCTCACAGTATTGTCAAGTTATTTGACAAAGTTAAAAAATGAGTTTAAAGTAACAAACATGGAAATTTAGAAAAGAGGTATTTTACGTTGGCAAAAAATGTAGACGTTAACGGAAAGCCTTATAGTCGTGGAGTTTTAATTGCTCTTCTATTAGTAGGTGTTTTCTGTACAGTATTAAATCAAACAATCTTAACCACTGCGTTCCCAGCCTTAATGAAGGCATTTGATATTAACACTTCAACTGTTCAATGGTTAACCACTGGATTCTTGATGGTTAATGGAATCATGATTCCTGTTAGTGCATTTCTAAGTGCTCGCTTCCCAACCAAATGGTTATATATTGTAGCCATGAGTATTTTCGAAGTTGGTACAATCATGGCCTGGGTCGCTCCTAGTTTCCAAGTGCTCTTAGCTGGACGTTTAGTTCAAGCTGTCGGTGTGGGAATTACGATGCCTTTAATGCAGACCATTATGTTAAGTATCTTCCCTGCAAATAATCGTGGGTCAGCCATGGGGATGGCCGGTATTGTTATCGGACTAGCTCCTGCCCTTGGACCTACATTGTCTGGGTGGGTGATTGATAACTTTACTTGGCGTGACCTATTTGGAATGATTGTTCCAATCGTCGCCGTAGTCATTATTTTAAGTTTCTTCTTTATGAGAAACGTTATCAAAACCACTAATCCCAAACTCGATATTTTATCATTGCTATTATCAACTGCCGGTTTCGGTAGTTTACTTTACGGCTTTTCATCAGTTGGTACGGATGGATGGACTAGCGTCACCGTTCTTTCAACCATTATCATTGGTGTGGTCCTCATTTTATTCTTTGGTTATCGTCAACTACACGTCAAAAATCCATTCTTGGAAATTCGTGTGTTCAAATCAAAAGAATTTACAATTGCAACAATTTTAAGTTCTGCCGTCATGGTTGCCATGGTGGGTGCAGAAATGATTTTGCCACTTTACCTTCAAAATGTTCATGGTATGTCAGCCTTCCATTCTGGATTAGCGTTACTACCTGGTGCATTGATGATGGGAGTTATGAGCCCAATCACTGGTAATTTATTTGATCGATATGGTGCAAAGCGTTTGGCCTTAACAGGGATGATTCTGTTAACGGTTGCCACTATTCCATTCATCTTTATCACTCGTAACACGCCAACGATGTACATTACCATGTTTTATGCGGTTCGGTTGTTTGGTATTTCAATGGTTATGATGCCAACAACAACTGCTGCGATGAACTCACTATCAATGGATATGATTTCTCACGGTACGGCTGTTAACAACACCACTCGTCAAATCGCTAGTTCAATGGGAACTGCCGTCTTAGTTTCTGTTTTATCAAACGTCACGACGAACAACATGCCAGCTAAGAGTTTACTCAAAGCTACGCCTTTTGATTACAAGATCAAAGCGGTGGATGCAGTTATGAATGGTTACTCAGCAGCATTTATCATTGCGGTGGCCTTTAGTGTCATCGGATTGATTGTAGCCTTCTTCTTAAGTAGTAACAAAAATCGAGTAAAAGTTACACTCGAAGCGAAAGGAGATACTAAATAATGGTATTAATCACATTAGTAATCGGTGCAATTGCCTTCTTCATTGCCTTTATGTTCACCTTTAAGCCAGCTAGCCGCATTGCAGCGTTGCTCATTTCAGGGATTGTACTAATTGGTTCAATCGTTCTCATGGTTGCCAATTATTCAAATCATTTCGGGATGGAAAAGAAAACTGTTATCACTTCGACAGAAATATACTCAGCTTCAAATTCAGATACCATGCCTATGATGCTTTATAAAAAAGTTGGTACCTCTGGTAAAAATAATGTTTATGTATACAACTTAAAATCGACTCAAAAGACTCCAAATCATACCAAAGCTGACGAATATACTTCTAACAAAGTAAAAACCACTAGCGATGGTACAACAGCCACAATGCAAACCAAAACCACTCGTTGGGTTTGGAAGAGCGACTTTTACAAGAATCTCTACATGTGGTCAGGAATGAATAACACAATCGTTAAGCGCGTCAACACCTTCACATTGCCAAAAACTTGGGTCACCCTTTCGACCACTCAATCCGCAGCTTTGAAAAAGGAAATGGCTAGCATGACAACCGAACAACAGGCCGCAAGCAAAACTGCTGGAACACAATATGTGACCCAAGCAGTGACTGCTGCCATGGCTAAGAATCCAACGATGTCAACGACCGAACAAGGTCAAATTGCTAAACAAGCACAAGCTGAATATTCTTCTCAAGTGCTCAAACAAGCGATTGCTTCAATAAAATAATCATTTAAGATAATTCCCCAATTATTTTGAGTCAAAAAACGAGACTTCCTCAAGTCTCGTTTTTTTTAGTCTCAATTTTATCAGTCAACTCGTGTTTAAGCTTTTAGGGAATTGATATTTTGATGGATTAAATCAATAAAGTATTTACTGGCAATCGGCAGGCTATTATCATCTTTTTTAATGATACCGACTTTTCGATATAAAGTGGGCTGTAATGGCTTTAAATCCACCTGATAATTGGTTCCCTGTAAAACCAATTCAGGTAAAATACTCACTCCGAGGCCTTCTTGTACCATCATCGCCACTGTATCATCATCGTGAGCCCAAATTTTCACATCTACCTCCAGTTGCTGTTGACGAAACGCTTCTAACGGCTCACTGAAATTACCTTCTTCAATTAACAGTAATGATTCGTGCTGCAAATCTTGTAAAGTGACCGACACTTGTTGGGAGAGACGATGATGTTTGGGCAAAACTGCGACAAATTTTCCTTGAACCACCAATTCACTTTCATAACCACTGGGCGCATCGGGACTAATGAAACCAAAATCTACTTCCCCATTACTGATCCATTGGGTAATGGTTGTGTAATCGCCTTGATGAATCACAAATTTCACCTTTGGATACTGAGCTTGAAATTGTTTGATAATTTTAGGTAACCAGTGGCGTGAAATGCTAGCATAGGCCCCAATCCGTACCACGCCAGACTCCAAATGATTAATTTGCGTCACTTTTTCACTCAATAATACTTGCTGGGTTAATAATTTTTGAATAAATGGATAAACTTCTTCACCTTCGGGCGTCAATTGCACCCCCCGTTTTGATCGATATAACAATTTGATTGACATCTCTTTTTCGAGCGATGAAATCATCTGACTAATGGCGGACTGAGTATAGCCTAAAATTTCGGCAGCTTTGGTAAAACTACCGACTTCAATGATTTTTTGGAACGGAGCAAGGAAACACGTTCTTTCAAGGACGTGATGGATTGCTCTTTTTTATTGCCCGAAGGGCTATTGTAGATGGTGTTAATAAAAAGTGCTATAATTACTAGTATGAA